>NZ_VRUW01000010.1:0-106807 GCF_008039475.1 Methylobacterium sp. WL12
CCCTCGACCTCGCCCCAGGGCGAGCGCGCGGTCGCGTCGTCGCCGCGCAGCTGGGCCGCGCGCTGGGCCGCCGCCAGGGCCGAGGTGCGCGGGCCGGTGCCGGCCCGCTCCGGACGGCCGAACCGGGTTTTTCCGGGCGCGCCGGAGCGGGGGCCGCGGCTCGCGCCCTTGCTGGCCGCAGCCTTGCCCTCGGCGGATTTCGGCGAGGGCGGCCGGCCGGAGCCCTTGCCGACGCTCTTGCCTGCGCCTTTGCCAAAGCCCGTCCCCGGACCCTTGCCCGAACCCTTGCCGCCGCGTGGTGGATTGCCTGTCATGCAAGCGCGTTAACACCCGCCCGCACCGGCGACAATTCGCGCCGCCCGCACGGCAGGCCGGCGTCGGGTCGTCCTGCCGTTCGGCACCGTCGGGGATCCGTCGGTCGGCAGCCCTCGGGGCCCGATGCCTTCGCCCTCACGCCGCCCGGCGGATCGCCTCCAGGGTAAGCCCGATGCCGACCGAGCCGAAGGTGTCGCCTTCCACCACGCGGGCGCCCGGCAGGCAGGCGGTGAGTCCCTGGCGGACATGCGGAAGGCCGGTGGAGCCGCCGGTGAGGAACAGCGAATCGATCCGGTCGGCGGTGAGGCCCGCCTGGGCGAGGCAGCGCCCGACCCGCTCGGAGATCCGCGTCGCCAGGGTGTCGGTGTGGGCGACGAGGGCGGTCCGGTCCACGGGGGCGGCGAGCCCGGGCTCGACCCAGTCGAGGTCGACGTCCGAGGCGCCGTCGTTCGAGGCGGCGATCTTGGCGCCCTCGACGGCGATGGCCAGCGAATGCCCGCGCTCCAGCTCGACCACCGTGCGCAGCCGCTCGACGAGGTCCGGCCGCGCGCCGTCGCGGATGA
Source organism: Methylobacterium sp. WL12 (assembly GCF_008039475.1). Classification (NCBI taxonomy): domain Bacteria; kingdom Pseudomonadati; phylum Pseudomonadota; class Alphaproteobacteria; order Hyphomicrobiales; family Methylobacteriaceae; genus Methylobacterium; species Methylobacterium sp. WL12. The sequence goes on from NZ_VRUW01000010.1 coordinate 879, forward strand.
TCTCGGCGATCTCGCGCAGGGTCTTGGGGTTGTAGAGCCGGTTGATGCTCGACCAGGTGGCGAGGTCGTGGAAGTAGGCGTTCGGCACCAGCAGCTCGGCCCGCTTCATCGGGCTGCCGAGGCCGAGCAGCGGCATCACCGTGCCGAGGCTGAGGAAGCGGTCGAAGTCGGTGCCGCCGATGCGCACGCCGTCGTTGGCGAGGATGTCGTCGGCTCGCTCCGCCTTGGCGTGACGCTCGGGCGAGAGGCGCACGATCGAGAAGTCGGAGGTGCCGCCGCCGATGTCGGCGATCAGCGCGATCTCCTCGCGCCGGACGCTCTGCTCGTGGTCGAGCGCCGCCGCGATCGGCTCGTACTGGAACGAGACGTGGCGGAAGCCGATGCTTTGCGCGATCTCGCGCAGGGTGTCCTCGGCCCGGCGGTCGCCCGCCGCGTCGCCGTCGACGAAGTGCACCGGACGCCCGTGCACCACGGTGTCGAAGGTCTCGCCGGCGGCGGCCTCGGCCCGCGCCTTCACCGCGCCGAGGTAGCGCCCGATCACGTCGCGGAAGCGCACGCGCTCGCGGCCCACCGGCGTCGTCTCGTCGATCAGCCCCGAGCCCAGCACCGACTTGAGGCTGCGCATCATCCGGCCCGGCGTTCCCTCGACGTAGGCCTCCGTCGCCGCCCGCCCGATCACCGCGGCGCGGTTCGGCTCGAAGAAGATCGCGCTCGGGATGGTGAGGTGGCGCCCCTCCAGGGGAACGAGGCGCGGACCCGCCGGGGCGCGGTGTCCGAGCGTCGTGTTCGACGTGCCGAAATCGAGGCCGCAGGCCGCCATCAAGTGTCGTCTTTCGCCGGTGTTCGTGGGGGCGGCTGCCCTACAGGCTGGCGGGCGCGGGGTCCAGCGCTTCAGAGCCAGCGCGGCCCTAGGAACAGCGCGAGCGCGACCACGAGCCAGGCGCAGAGCCCGCCGAGGAGCGCCAGGCGGTAGTCGAAGGATCCGCCGATCCACCACGCCACCGCGAGGAAGACCAGGTAAGCAGGAATCGTGCGAAAGCCCGCCAGGCAGGTCTCGCGGAAGGCGCCGGCCTCGCCCTTCGCGCCGACCGCCAGCAGGGCGATGATCGCGAAGGTCGGCGCCAACGGCAGGATGCCGGGCAGGACGTTGCCGCGACGCGACGCCAGCACGATCGCCATCGTCACGAGGCCGCCGGCCACGCCTTTGAGCAGGACGTCCACGGCGCCGCTCACCCCTCCCCGCGCCGTTCCCGGCGCAGCTCTTCCCAATGCGCGAGCCGGTCGCGGTAGCGGCTTTCCATACCGCGGTCGGTCGGCGCGTAGAGGTGCTGGCGGCCGAGCCGTTCCGGCCAGTAATCCTGGCCGGAGAACGCCTCCGGCTCGTCGTGGTCGTAGCGGTAGCCCTCGCCGTAGCCGAGCCGCTTCATGAGCTTGGTCGAGCCGTTGAGGATGGTGCGCGGCGGCGGCAGCGAGCCGTGCTCCTTCGCGATGCGGGTCGCCGCCTTGTAGGCCTCGTAGGCCGCGTTCGATTTCGGGGCGCAGGCGAGGTAGATCACCGCCTGCGCCAGCGCGAGTTCGCCCTCGGGGCTGCCGAGGAAGTCGAACGCGTCCTTGGCGGCCGTCGTGATCACCAGGGCCTGCGGGTCGGCGAGCCCGATATCCTCCACCGCCATCCGCACCAGGCGCCGGGCGATGAACAGGCGGTCCTCGCCGCCGTCGAGCATCCGGCACAGGTAGTACAGGGCCGCGTCCGGGTCCGAGCCGCGCACCGTCTTATGCAGCGCGCTGATCAGGTTGTAGTGGCCCTCCTGCGCCTTGTCGTAGATCGGCGCGCGGCGCTGGACGAGGGTCTGCAGCACCTCCGCGTCGAGGATCTCGTCGGGCTTGGCCGAGCGCCAGATCCCCTCGCACAGAGTCAATGCCGCGCGCCCGTCGCCGTCGGCCATGCGGATCAGGACGCCCCGGGCCTCCTCGGTGAGCGGCAGCGCCTGGCCGGTCAGGTCCTCGGCCCGGGCGATCAGCTTGGCGATCGCCGCGTCGTCCAGCGCCCGGAACAGCAGGACCCGGGCGCGCGACAGCAACGCCGCGTTCAGCTCGAAGGACGGGTTCTCCGTCGTCGCGCCGACCAGCGTCACCGTCCCGTCCTCCATCACGGGGAGGAAGGCGTCGAGCTGCGCCCGGTTGAAGCGGTGGATCTCGTCGACGAAGAGCAGCGTCCCCTGCCCCGTCGCCCGGCGCTTGCGTGCGGCCTCGAACACCTTGCGCAGGTCGGGCACGCCGGAGAAGATCGCCGAGATCTGCTCGAAATGCAGGTCGGTCTCGTGCGCGAGCAGGCGCGCCACGGTGGTCTTGCCGGTGCCCGGCGGTCCCCAGAACACCAGCGAGCCGAAGCTTTTCCCGCGCAACAGCCGCGTCAGCGCCCCGTCCGGGCCGGTGAGGTGGTCCTGGCCGACGACCTCGGCGAGCGTGCCCGGCCTGAGCCGGTCGGCGAGCGGACGGGGCGCCGAGGCGTCGAGGCCGGCGGTTGCGAAGAGGTCGGGCATGCCCGCATCAACACCCTGCGGCCCACGCTCGGCAAGAGGCGCCGCCCGGCAGAAGCCGACGGAGGCGCGCCGCCGGCCACCCGTCCGGGCGGAGCCCGTGCGACACCATCGCCGCAACCGTCTTCGTTTCGGAAAACACCCTGTTAACTCACGCGGACGAAGTGTTCGTCCGGACGCAGCGAAAGCAACGGTGACGCCGCGAGCGGCCGTGCCGCGTGAGAGTCCCTTAAGTCCACCCGTGGTCCTGTCGAGCCCGCTCACGGGGGACGACGCATGATCCGGAAACGCGGCAGCTGGGGAGAGGGAGAGCTCTACGAGGCCCTGTGCCTGCTGATGATCTGCGGCTGCCTGTGGATCATCGGCATCCAGTTCCAGGTCTTCTCCAGCCTCAACGCCTTCATCCACGCCAACGACCTCTCGAACGCGTTCATGCTGGTCGCCCTGATGGGCCTGGCCGTGTTCGCGGCGAGCCTGCGGAAATCCCTGCTCCTGCGGGTGGCGATGCGCGAGCGCGACATCACTGCCGCCGAGGCCGAGGCGGTGGCGCGCCACGACGTGCTGACCGGCCTCGCCAACCGCCGCCTGTTCCTGGAGACGCTGGAGCGCCGCCGGGCGGCCGCGAGCCTGGTCCCGACGCAGGCCGTGCTGCTGGTCGACCTCGACCGCTTCAAGCCGGTCAACGACATCTACGGGCATGCGGCCGGCAACGCCGTGCTGTGCGCGGTGGCCGAGCGCCTGTCCGCCCTGACCCCCGAGGGCGGCCTCGCGGCCCGCCTCGGCGGCGACGAGTTCGCGCTGCTCGTGCCGCTCGACGGCGGCAGCGACGGCCTGTCCCGCCTCGCCCAGGCGGTGATCGCCTCCATCGCCGCGCCGATCCAGTGGCAGGGCAACGAGCTGAAGGTCGGCGCGACCATCGGCATCGCCCTGATCTCGGCCGACCAGGCCGACGCCGACGTGGTGCTGCACGCCGCCGACCTCGCCATGTACCAGGGCAAGAAGGACGGCCGCGGCGTGTTCCGCGTGTTCAAGAGCGCGATGGACCTCGAGCTCAAGGCCCGCGCGCAGCTCGAAAGCGAGTTGCGCGAGGCGATCGCGAACGGCGAGATCGAGCCGTTCTACCAGCCCGTGGTGACGCTGCCGGAGAAGACGCTGGTCGGCGTCGAGGTGCTCGCGCGCTGGCGTCACCCGGTCCGCGGCCTGCTCGCCCCGGCGAGCTTCATCGGGATCGCCGAGGAGACCGGCCTGATCTCCGAGCTCAGCATGAAGCTCCTGCGCCAAGCCTGCCTCGACGCCCGCGATTGGCCGTCCCACTTCCAGCTCGCGGTGAACATCGCGCCGCAGCAGTTCCAGGACCGGTGGCTGTGCGAGCGCATCCTCGCGATCCTCACCGAGACCGGCTTCTCCCCGAGCCGCCTGGAGGTCGAGATCACCGAGACGGCCCTGGTCCAGGACCTGGAGGCGGCCCGCACGACCCTGACCTCGCTGCAGAACCTCGGCGTGCGCATCGCCCTCGACGACTTCGGCACGGGCTATTCCAGCCTCTACCACCTGCGCGAATTGAAGTTCGACAAGCTCAAGATCGACCGCACCTACGTCGACACGATCACCATGAGCGCGGAACGGGCCAAGCTCGTCGACGCGATCATCAAGCTCGGCGCCAGCCTCGGGCTCGTCACCACCGCCGAAGGGATCGAGACCGACGCCAGCGTCGACTGGCTGTCGGACCAGGGCTGCGACTACGGCCAGGGCTACCTGTTCGGCGCGCCGATGCCGAAGGAGGCGATCACCGCCCTGATCGGGGCGCCGGTCGAGGAGATCCAGGCCAAGGCCCTCGCGCTCCAGGCCGCCTGAGCGAAGCCCAAATCCGCCATCCCGAAGGGATCGACCGAATTTTGGTATGAAGGCCGGGCTTCGGCCCGGCCTGCCGATTCTCAGCCGCCGAACATCGAGGTCAGCACCTCGCCGTTGCGGTTGATCGCGACCTCCCAGGCGTTCTGGACCGTGCGGGTGGCGCGTTCGACGTCCTTCGTCGTGGAGACCGGCTGGCCGTTGATCGAGACCAGCATGTCGCCCTTCTGCAGGCCGGCACGGGCCGCGATGGAGTTCTCGTCCACGGCCTGCACCGCGACGCCATCGACGGGGAAGTCCACCAGCATCTCCTCGGCCACGGCGGGCGAGGTGTTGATCAGCGTGGCGCCGAGGAACGGCGAGCGGGTGCGGACCTTGAGCACGTCGCGCGGCCGCGTCTCGGGCGCCGGCACCAGCTTCACCGGCAGGGTGCTGCGGCTGGTGCCGCGCAGGATGCCGAACTTGGTCTGGCCGGTGATGCCCTTGAGCGCGAATCGGTAGCCGAAGGCTTCCGGGTCGTCGACGTTTTGGCCGTCGACGGTCAGGATCAGGTCGCCGCGCTTCAGCCCGGCCTCGTCGGCCGGGCTCTTGGCCTGCAGGCTCGCCACGAGGACGCCGGTCGGGTGGTCGAGGCCCATGCTCTCGGCGATGTCCGGCGTCACGCTCTGGACGCGCGCCCCGAGCCAGGGCCGCCGCACGGTGGTGGCGCCGTTCTTGGCGGTCTCGACCACGGCCTTCACCATGCTCGCCGGGATCGCGAAGCCGATGCCGTGGCTGCCGCCGGACTGCGAGTAGATCGCGGTGTTGATCCCGACCAGGTGCCCGCGCAGGTCGACGAGCGCGCCGCCGGAATTGCCCGGATTGATCGCGGCGTCGGTCTGGATGAAGAACTGGTAGTCCGACGAGCCGACCTGGGTGCGCGCCAGCGCGGAGACGATGCCCTGCGTCACCGTCTGGCCGACGCCGAACGGGTTGCCGATCGCCATCACGAAGTCGCCGACCTCGAGGCTTTCCGAATCACCGAACGGCATCGCGACGAGGCCGCCGGCCGGGTTGGTGATGCGGATCACCGCGAGGTCGGTGCGCGGATCGCGCAGCACGATCGTCGCCTCGAACTCGCGCCGGTCGGCCAGCGAGACGCGGACCTCGTTCATGTTGTCGATGACGTGGTTGTTGGTGATGATCAGGCCCGACCCGTCGACGATCACCCCCGAGCCGAGGGATTTCTGCGCCCGCTCGCCCGGGGAGCCGCCCTGCCCGCGCCCGCCTTCCGCGCCGAAGAACCGGCGCATGAACTCGTCCATGGCGCTGGTGCGGGCGTTGGGCCGCTTGTCGATGTGCGAGGCGTAGACGTTGACCACCGAGGGCGCCGCCCGCTTCACGACGGGGGCGAAGGAGAGCTGCACCTCGCCCTTGCTTGCGGGCGCCGCCTTGTCGGGCGTCGCGAGCCGGGCCGGCGGCGCGTCCGAGGTCTTGTCGGGCGTCTTGTCGGGCGTCCTGGCCATCTGCGCGGCGGCGGGGCCGCCGGCCAGCATCAGCGCGACGGCCAGGGCGGCGAGGGAAGACGGATGGGGCATGCAGGACTCCGGGCGCTCGAGGCCGTCGGGGCGCCGGGCCGTCCGCGCGGTGGGACGGCCCGGACCGACATGCGATCGCGGCCTGTCTATCGCGGTCGAATGCGGCGCGCGAGAGCCCGGTCCGCCGGCCCGCGCACCGCGGCTCAGCCCTTCAGAAAGGCCAGCAGGTCGGCGTTCAGCCGCTCGGCATGGCTGAACGGCACCGCGTGCGGCGCGCCCTCGTAGACCACGAGCGTGGCGCCGGGGATCGCGGCGGCGGCTACTTTGCCCGACACGTCGATCGGCACGGTCTGGTCGTCGTCGCCGTGGATCACCAGGGTCGGCACCCTGAAATGCGCCATGTCACCCCGGAAGTCGGTGGTGCCGAAGGCGGTCACGCAGGCCGTCGTCGCCTTGGGCGAGGCCAGCATCGCCAGGTTTCCGGCCCAGGTCATCGTCTCGGCCGAGACCGGGGAATGGAACACGCCGGCGCCGAAGAAGGTCTTGGCGAAGTTCGCGAGGAAGGCCGGGCGGTCCTTCCGGAGTCCGTCGACCATGCCCTGGAAGACGCCGCCGTCGACGCCGTCCGGGTTGTCGCCGGACTTGAGCATGTAGGGCGTCACCGCCGAGACCAGCACGGCTTTCGTGACCCGTGCGCCCGCGTGGCGGGACATGTAGCGCGCGATCTCGCCGCCGCCCATCGAGAAGCCGACGAGGGCGACGTCCTGGAGGTCGAGGCCGTCGAGCACCGCCTTCAGGTCGTCGGCGAAGGTGTCGTAGTCGTAGCCGGTCCAGGGCTGGTCGGACCGGCCGAAGCCGCGTCGGTCGTAGGCGACGACCCGGTAGCCGACCTCGGCCAGCGCCGGCATCTGGTGCTCCCACATGTCGGCGTCGAGGGGCCAACCGTGGATCAGCACCACCGGCCGGCCGGTGCCCCAATCCTTGACGTAGAGCCGGGTGCCGTCCCCGGTCCGGATGAAGGCCGTGTCGCGGATGGCCATGTCTCGCTCCTGCTCGGATATCCGTCGGCGGCTGCCGAACGATGCCGGGACGCCCGTCGCGGACGGGAAGCAACCGGCCGCGTCGAACGTTCCGAGGGAGCGGACCCCATGACGCCGAATGGCCGGAGGCGCGCTCGCGCCTCCGGCCATTCGATGCCGTGGAAGTCCGGGAGAGTCCTGCCGAAGCGGTGTGAGCCTCAGGCGTCCTTCTTCTTCCGGGCGGCGCGGGGCTTCTTGGCGGGGGCGTCGGCCTCGCTTTCGGCTGCCGCCTCCTCGGTGACCACCGGCTCGGGCGCGGCGGACTTCGCCACGTTCTTGCGGCGCTGCTGGCCGAGGCCCAGGGCGCGGGCGAGTTCGGAGCGCTGCTCCGAATAGCTTTGCGAGGTCATCGGATAGTCGGGCGCGAGGCCCCACTTGGCGCGATACTGCTCGGGCGATAGGCCGCGCAGGGTGAGATGCCGGCGCAGGGTCTTGTACTGCTTTCCGTCCTCGAAGCTGATCAGGTAATCCGGCGTCACCGAGCGGCGGATCTCCGGCGCGGTCGCCTTGGGTGGCCCGACCTCGGCGACCGGCCCGTTGGCGCCCGAAACGCCGACGATCGCCTCGTGCACATCGCTCAGGAGCTTCGGCAGTTCGACGCTCTGGACGTGATTGTTGCTGACATAGGCGGAGACGATATCCGCGGCCAACGTGATGAAACGGGCCCTGTCGACGTCTGGTTCGCTCATGTTGTTCGGTCCGTCATCGTGAGTTCGAATGATAGTACCGACCGTAAGCTCAGTTTTGGTGGCGGGCAAGATTATTTCGTGGTTTTCGCCCGTTTTCCGAGGAAATCCACCGGGATCGGCGGTACTCCGGCGCTATCCTCTGATCAAGAGCCGCGGCGATGCGCACAAACGTTCGGGAATGTAGCCCCGATTGAACTAAATTGTGCGCAATTGTCCGTCTGTGCCCTATTGAGCGAACGTTGTTGGGATAAATTGCCGGTGTCGCGCGCGCATCGATTGTGCGTGTCCGAACGCCGAACGCCGTATCGATGAGGTAGCCCTGGGATGCATTTTGCCGCGTCCGCCCCCGACGCGGAGTTGCACGGTGCGACGATGTCCGGATCGAAAGACGGCGCGATCTTCACGCCGAACATCTCGCGAGCGCGCTGCGCGGTCTAAGTCCGACCAATCGACGGACGGCCCGGACCCAGGAGCGGCATCGGGCTCGGATCCACGTCGAAGCCATCCGGGGAGCGACCGGACGGGCTTAAAATTGGAGCGTGGTAGTCTGGAAAAGGCTTGCTGGGGCGAAGCCGGCGCGTCCGCGCGGCAGCGGCAGCTCGATCCTATTCGACCCGGTAGTGCCGCCCCGACGCGGTGCCGCCTCGGCCGGGCTCGCCCTCGGCGCCTGGGGACGACGGCGAGGGCTATGCGGCGGCGTTCGGCGGCGGCGCGGGTCCGGTCGGCGTCTACCGTGCGTAGGCGTAGACGGATGCGGCGGAGGCGACGGGTCCTGCGACGGTGGAGAAGACGCTGACGACCTTGGAGACTTCGGTGAAGGGGGCGTTGGAGACGTAGACGAGGTCGCGGTTGCGCATGCGGAAGGCCTGGGAGGTGAACAGGCTGTTGGGGTCGCGCATGTCGATGCGGTAGACGACCGGGACCACCGGGGTGGTCAGCAGCGGCGAGGCCGGGTTGAGGCGGCGCACCACCGCGGCCGGCTCGAAGCGGAACACGAAGGTTCCGGCGGGGTCGGCCTGGAAGTCGGACAGGCCGCGCGCCTTGGCCAGCGCCTGGGCCAGCGTGATGCCCTCGGCCGAGAACGGCAGCTCGGTGGCGTTGCCGAGCGCGCCCACCGCGAGGAAGGTCTGGGGGTCGCGCACCAGGGTCAGCACGTCGTTGGGGCGCAGGTAGATGTTCTCGCGCGGGTTGGCCACCAGGGTCGTCATCGGCACGGTGGTGGTGCGGTCCCCGCGCGAGAGGCGCACGAAGGTCTCGGAGACGGGCGAGCGCACGCCGCCGGCCGAGGCCACGACGTCGAGGAGGCGGTCGCCGCCGGTGGAGAGCGGCAGGCGGGCGCCGGCGACCGCCTCGCCGGTGACGGTGACGGCCTGCGAGATCGGCTTGGTGACCGAGACCAGCACCTGCGGCTGGATCGCCTTGCCGGCGAGCTCGTTCTCGATCAGCGTCTGGACGTCCTGGGTGCGGCGTCCGGCGACGTGGATGCGCCCGGCGTAGGGCACCGAGATCGCGCCGTCGCGGCCGACCGCCTGCTCGGGGATGAGGGCGGACTTCGAGCCGGCGGAGAAGCGGTCGGCGACGAGGGGTCCTGAGAACAGGCCGCCGGAGCCGGCTTCCCAGACCGAGACGGCGACGTAGTCGCCGACCCCGATCACCGGCTCGATCGAGGGGCGCTTGTCGCCGAAGGAGGCGAGCAGGCTGTCGAGCGGGCGTCCGCGCAGGGCCTCGATCACGGCCGGCGTCACGTCGACGAGCTCGTAGCGCGCCAGCAGCCCCTCCGGCGTCGAGACCTCGGCCCCCGCCTCGACGGCCCGCGCCGTCGGACCCGAAGCCGGAAGGACCGAACAGCCGCCGACGAGGCAGGCGGTCAGCGCGAACAGCGCCGTGAAACGAACCATCTTCGAACTCCCGGGGCCGATCCCGCCCCGATGAGGCCGGACACAACCCGCGTATGACCCTGTCGTCTGCGTCGCGAGCCCGTGCGAACCGAGCCCTCGCCGGAGCGCGGGCGGACGGAGCGCGGACCTGGTGGCTCGACGTTGCGCGCCAAAGCCTGCCATCGCTTTAACGATCGCCGGAAGCGCGCGCCCCGGACATCGCCCGGCATTGCGTCACCACCGTGGCACGGCCACGCTTGTTCTCAGGTGTGCGGTGATGGCGCGTCCCGGCCGATTGCCGCCCGCAGGCGGCGACCGAGGTCGTCCGCGGTGCGATCGACCCGCCGGGGGGCGCCCGCGGCGGCGGGGCCGAACCGGAACAGCGCGTAGTCCGTCGCTCTGTCGCCGAAGCCCGGCCGGCAGGTCGGGAGCGCGGGCGCGTGGTCGCCGTAGACGCAGAGCATCGCATCGAGCCCCGTCAGCGCCGCCACGAGGTCCTCGACCATCCGCCCGGCGGCGGCGACATGGTGGAGGTACTGCGCCAGCGGGTCGTCGATGCCCGGAAGGCGGCCCGGCTTCCAGGGCCCGTGGTTCTCCATGGTGACGCCGAACAGGAACAGCGGCCCGCGCCGTGCCGCGACCTCGGCGCGCACGCGCGCCCCGAAGGCGGCGTCGCCGACATAGGGGCCGACCCGGGGCGCGTCGGCGAACGCCTCCTCCATCACCAGGGTCTCGAAGCCGAACGCCTTCATCACCCGGGCGCGCTGGAAGAAGTCGCGGTGGAACGGGTGGACGAAGGTGGTGGCGTAGCCGTTTCGCCGGGCGGCGCGGGCGAGGCTGTCCGGCTCGTTCCCGCCCGAGGCGAGGTAGGGATCGAACACGCCGAAGCCGAGCTCGCCCGCGGCCCGCCCGGTGAGGACCGCGTGCTCGGTCCGCATGGTGTAGGCGCCGTGCGCGGGCACCCGCAGGCGGCCGTACTCGCTCGCGCGCGCCCGGATCAGGTCCATCGCCGGCAGGTGCGGCCCGCCGAGCCGCTCGGGATCGAGGAAGGATTCGAGCTGGATCACGACCACGACGGCGTCGCCCGGCGCCCGGACGGTCGCCGGCGCCGCGACGGAGGCCGGGCGGGCGCGCTCGGCCCGCCACCGCAGCGCGTAGGCGATCAGGCAGGCGGGCAGGCCGAAGCGGGCGAGGTCGCCCTCGAGGTCCGGCCGCGGGAAGCACCGGGCGAGCCACCGGCCGAGGGGGCCGCGCCCGGCGGCGGCGATCAGCGCGGCGAGGCCGAGGGGAAGCGCGGCGACGGCGGCCACGGCGGCGGCGGGCGACACCGGCAGCAGGCTCGGCTCGATCCGGTACCACAGCACGATTCCGGCCAGCCCGAGCAGGAGCGGCCCAGCGATCCGCGGGCTGGTGAGCGGCGGCACGTAGTAGAGCTGCGGATGGCGCGGCACCTGCGGCAGCAGCGCGAAATCGGAGAACACCAGCGGCTCGCCGATCACCGCGCGCTTGAGGCGGCTGACGAGGTGGAGGATCGCCACCGTCAGCACGCAGCTCGACGCGGCCAGCCACGGGCGCCACGAGAACACGAACCAGAACAGCAGGATCAACCCGTAGGCGCAAAGCCGCACCGCGAGGTCGCCGGCTTTTCGGCTCGCGCGCCCCGGCACGTCGCCGAGGCCGAACTCGATCGCCAGGCAGAGGGCGAACGCGGCAAGCGTCGCGAAGAGGAAGGACATGGGGGACGCGTCAACCGTGGCCGGGCTTGTCGGGATTCGACGCACCGCCCGATGCGACGCCGCGCCGGGCGCGGAGCGCCCGCACGATCGGGTTCAGCAGGCGGTAGCGGGTCCGCATCAGGGCGCCGCCCAGCCGGCCGAGCGCCAGGGCGCTCGGGGGCGCGGCGGCGCGGGCGGCGCTGAGGCGGTCGAGCAGCTGCTCGGGGCCGCAGGGCTTCATCGCCACCGGGTCGAGGTAGCGCGGATACAGGATCAGCGCGCCGGCGACGAGCTCGTCGAGGGCGAGCGTGCGGCCGCGATCGGTGCCCGGCGCGAGGTCCTCGGTCAGGCCCCAGCCGGCATAGAACGGGCGCCCGTGGGTGGCGACGCTCAGGCCCCGGATCAGCGCCTCGAAGCCTGCGAGCGACGTCATGGTCTCGACGTGGTGCACCCGGTCGAGCAGGTCGACGATGCTCAGGCCCGAGACGATCCGGTCGGCGAGCGCAATCGCCTCGGCCTCGGGGATCGCACCGGGGCGGAACCCGGCCTCGACGTCGGGGTGCGGCTTGTAGAGCAGGAACGCATCCGGGTTGCGCGCCCGCGCCGCCTGGAGCAGGGCGCGGTTCGAGCGCACGTTGGGCGAGCCGTAGCGGACCGAGGCGTCGTCCTCGACCTGCCCCGGCACCAGCACGATGCGCCGCCCCGCCGGCCAGTCGCCCGCCGCCACTGCCAGCCCGACATTGTACTTGCTCAGCCGCCGCGCGACGATCGTCTCGCGCAACGCCTTCGCCCGCGCGACGAGGGCGTCCGGGAATTCGGCCTCGGCCAGGATCCGCGAAAGCCGGCTCTCGCGCCGCGGATCGTAGTAGATGCCGCGATCGTCCACCACGATCGAGGCGCCGGGCTGCAGGCTCGCGCCGAGGCCGACCGAGCGCAGGAAGCCGTCCTCGACCCGCGCGAGCGGAAGGCCCGCCGCCGCGCAGGCGCTCTCCAGGGCCTCCGGAGCGCGGGTCGCCCAGGCGAGCACCTGCCCGTCGTGACGCTTGGCGGCGGCCACCGCGTCGGCGGTGGTCATGGTATGGATCGGCGCGCCCGCCGGGCCGACGGCGAAGGCGTCGAGCGCCGGCCGCTTCCAGCGCGAGATGCCGACGTAGACGGCGCGCCGCGCGTTCTCGGAAAACCGCGCCCGGAGCCAGGCGACGCGCTCGGCGCAGTCCTCGCGATCGATGGGCGCGCGGGTCCAGGGGTCGAAATGGTGGACGCCCGGCGCCTCGCGCCCGCCGACGGGCGCGCCGGCAAAAGTCAGGGTCAGGCTCGAAAACCCGGTCGCGGCCTGGTCGTAGGGGCTGAGCAGCGGCCCCGGGGCGACCACGAGCACCGGACGCCCGGCCAGCCGCAGCATCCTCGCGGCCGCGCCGTCGCCCCAGACGACGGCGGCGCTTGCCAGGCCCGGCGCGCCGAAGCGGCTGCCGGTGGCGGCCTCGATCTCGGCGCGCAACAGCCGGACCGTGGGTTCGACGGCGAAGAGCGAGGCAGGAAGGGTCGGGCGCATCACCACGTCGGTCGAGGGCTCCGGGCCGGCCGGCTGATGGGCATCGGATCGCGCCGGCCGCGACGCGCCCCTGCCCAGGCTCCGCGGGCTTTATCCCACTTCGGCCCCCGCAGGCGAATGCTTCCGCAAAGGGAGTGCGCGATACGCTTGGGGAGCGACACGGCCCGGACATATCGCCGCCGCGATTGACACCTAGCTCGGAGGCGGTTCGCGATCGGACCCGACGCCGTGGCCGGACGGCCACGGTCCGCCGGAATCCGGCGGGCCGGCGCGGCTTCGGATTGCCCGGCCGTCTCGACCGTGCAACCCGTGATGGCGGCCCCGTCCCGTCTGCTGAAGGTACAGAGCGCTCCGGAATGCTTCAGCCTCGCCCAGATCCCACCGATGCGAGCCCGGCGACGTTCCTCTTCCTCCAGGGGCTCGCCTCGACCTTCTTCTCCGATCTCGGGAAGGCGCTCGCCGGCCGCGGGCATCGGGTGCGCCGCATCAACTTCTGCCCCGGCGACTGGCTGTTCTGGCGCGGCGACGCCGACCATTACCGCGGCACCCGCCCAGGCTGGGAAGCCTGGCTCGACGCCTACGTCGCCACCCACGGCGTCACCGACATCGTCCTGTTCGGCGATTGCCGCCCCTATCACGTCGTCGCCCGCGCGGTCGCGGTCGCACGGGGCCTGCGCGTCCACGTGTTCGAAGAGGGCTACATCCGCCCGAACTGGATCACCTGCGAGCTCGGCGGCGTGAACGGATACTCGACCCTGCCGAAGACCGCCGAGACGGTGCGGGCGGTGGCGCGGCGCCTGCCGCAGCCCGGCCGCGCGATGCCCTCCACCGGCGACATGGCGCTCCGCAGCATCTGGGACGTCGGCTACAACGTCGCCAACGTCTGCTTCCCCTACCTCTACCCGCGCTTCCGCAGCCACCGCCCGACGCACATCGCGATGGAATATGCGGGCTGGATCAAGAAGTTCTCCCGCCGCGGCCGCACCCGGCGCGAGGCCGCGCGCTGCAACGAGATCTACAACGCGGTCGGCTGCGACTACTTCCTGCTGCCGCTCCAGCTCGACAGCGACTACCAGATCCGCGTGCACTCCCCCTTCCTCGGGGTCGAGGGCTTCATGGACCGGGTGATCAAGTCCTTCGCCGAGGCCTCGGAGGCGCCGAGCCGCCTCCTGGTGAAGTTGCATCCCCTCGATGCCGGCCTGATCAACTGGCGAAAGTTCGCCCGCGCCTCGGCCCGCCGCCACGGCGTGAGCGAGCGCCTCGACTTCATCGACGGCGGCGACCTGCCCAGCCTGATCGCCGGCGCCCGCGGCGTGGTGATCGTCAACAGCACCGTCGGGATGCTCTCGCTGGAGATGGGCCGGCCGACCATGGCGCTCGGCACCGCGATCTACAACATGCCCGGCCTCACCCATCAGGGCGACATCGACGGCTTCTGGACCGCGCCGACCGCGCCGGACCTCGGCCTGATGGCCGATTTCCGCCGCGTCGTGCTGCACCGGACGCAGGTGAACGGCGGCTACTTCTCCAAATCCGCCATCGCGCGGGCCGTCGCCGCCACGGTGCCGCGGATGGAGGCGGCGCTTCCCGACGCCCTCGTCGCCGTCGCCCGAACGATCCGCGAGGGCGAGGCCAGGACCGGCCGCCTCGCCGAGGTATATTGATCCGGCCGACCGGCGTGCGGTAGCACCCGGACCATGCCCCACATCCTGATCACCGGCGCATCGAGCGGCATCGGCGCGGCTTTGGCCCGTCGCTACGCCCGGCCCGGAAACCGCCTCACCCTCAACGCCCGCGATCCCGGCCGCCTCGCCGCGGTGGCCGCCGAATGCCGCGCGCGCGGCGCGGAGGCGACGACCGTGCCACTGGACCTGCGCGACCGCGAGGCGGTCCGCACCTGGATCCGGGCGCTCGACGCGGACTGCCCGATCGACCTCGTGATCGCCAACGCGGGCGTCAACGGCGGGCACCCGACCGGCGCGGTCGAGAGCGAGGACGTCGCCTTCGAGACCCTCGACATCAACCTCGTCGGCTGCCTCAACGTCGTCCTGCCCTGCGTGACCGCCATGGCGGCGCGGGGACAGGGCCAGATCGGGCTGATCTCCTCGCTCGCCGCATACGCGCCGCTCGCCGACGCACCCTCCTACAGCGGCACCAAGGCGGCGCTGGTGGCGCACGGCCAGGCCTTGCGCGCCAAGCTGGCACCGACGGGCGTGCGGGTGAACGTGGTGATGCCGGGCTACGTGAAGACGCCGATGGGCGGGCAGCTCAAGGGCTGGCGTCCGCTGGAGATGAGCCCCGACCAGGCCGCCGAGCGCATCGCCCGCGGGCTGGCGCGCAACCAGGAGATCGTCACCTTCCCGAGCGTGCTGTTCCACCTCGCCCGCGCCGGCCTCGTCGCGCCGGAATTCCTGCGCACCGCCGCCATGCGGGCCTTCCGCTTCCAGCTGCGTCCGCGCCGCTGATGCGCAAGCCCAGGATCGCGCTCTTCGCCCTCGAAGCGCTGCCGAACGCGCGCGCCGTGCGCCGGTTCGTCGCCGACCATGCCGGCGAGATCGCCTTCGTCGGCCTGTCGAACGCCGAGCGGCCCTCGACGGGAGGCCTCGTCGGCCAGGTCCGGCGCCACCTCGCCCGCTCCGGGCCGGCCTTCCTGCCGTACCTGGCGGTGAACTTCGGCCTGCCGGACCTGCTTCGGCTCGTCGCCCCGCTGACGCAGCGGATCGCCGGGACCACTGGCACGCCCGAGGCGACGCCGCTGGCGACCCTGTGCCGGCAGCGCGATGTCCCGACGCTGACGGTGGACGACGTCAACGGACCCGAGGTCGCCGACCTGTTGTGGCTTCACGCGCCGGACCTGATCGTCACCTTCCACTTCGACCAGATCCTCTCGGGCGCGACGATCGCGGCCGCGCGGCTCGGCGGCCTCAACGTCCATCCCGGCCTGCTGCCGCACCATCGCGGGCCGGTGCCGACGATTCATGCGCTGGCCGAGGGGCCGGATGCCTTCGGCGTGTCGATCCACCGGCTGGCCGTGGCGATCGATGCCGGGGCGATCTTGGAACAGGCGCAGGTGGCGCTGCCTGCGGACGTGACCGCGACCCGTGCCGCAGTGCTCCTGCACGAGCACGGCCGGCTCCTGCTCGACGGGGTGCTGGACGTGGTGGCTCGCGACGGCGCGGTGCCGGAGGGCCGCACCGTGCCCGTCCTGCCCTACTGCCCGTTTCCCGATGCCGGCTTCCTCAAGGCGATGCGCCTCAAGCGGCGCTACCTCACGGATGTCGGCGACCTGCGCGAGGCCCTGAGCCTGTCGGCCCGCGGCGCCTGAGGGCCTACGGGTGGCGGCGGGTCGGCGCACGCCGGTAGGCGACGCGGGCGAGCACCAGGGCGCCGCCGACCTGCAGGAGACCGTTCTCAGCAAGCTCCGACGGCGCAATGTGCCACTGGAGCACCAGACGCGTCAGCGCGTTCAGTGCCATAAGCGCGAGGCAGAAGGCGGCGGCGGCAAGCAGCGCGGCGACGAAATCGGGCATGGCTCGGCATCCCACTCTCGGAGGATGCCGTACGCCGCAAGAACCGCGCCGGAGGGGCGTGCGGGCGTGTACTGCCGAACCTGAGTGATCCCTTCGCGGCGACGGGTCCGGCCTTCGCTCGCGTGCCGGATCAGGCCGTCGCGCGCATCGAGGCCCGCTCGCTGAAATCCGCGAGCCAGGCGGCGAGGTTCGGCCGGCCCTCGCGCCAGCCGAGGTCGGCGAAGCGGAGGTCGAGGTAGCCGAGGGCGCAGGCGAGCGCGATCGTGCCGACGTCGACGCCGCCGAGCGCGCCGACCTGGGTCTCGAACCAGTCGAGCGCGCTGGCGATCTTGGCGCCCTGCCCGTCCATCCAGGCCTGCGAGCGCTCGGACTCGGCGCGCGTCGTCAGCTCGTAGCGGATCAGCAGGGCGGCATCGAGCACCGCGTCGGCGGTCGATTGCAGGTTCAGCGCCGCCCAGCGGGCCGCGCCCGGTGCCGGAAACAGCTGCCCGCCGGCCAGCGCGTCGAGGTACTCGCAGATCACCCGGCTGTCGGCGATCGCTTCGCCGCCGTCGAGGATCAGGGTCGGGACCTGCGCCAGCGGATGCGCGGCGAGCACCTGCCCGTCCCGCGTCACCGGGTGGACGGCGCTCGGAAGCCGCTCGATGCGCTCGGCCAATCCGAGCTCGTGGGCCGTTACCATCACCTTGCGGACGAAGGGCGAGGTCGGCGAGTGGAACAGCTTCATCGAAGGTCTCGCGGAGGCAGGCGGCGCGATCAGCGCCCCGCGGCGGGTTTCACGGAGCTCGCGTTCGTCGCCGCGGTGGGCGGGCTCACGCGCGGGGTCTCGACGAACAGGCGCTTCACCGGCCATCCGTCGGCCCAGCGCTCCATGTCGCCGAAGCGCGGATTGGTCTTCAGGCCGGTGAAGTCCTGGCCGGCGAAGGCGGCGGTCGCGGCGAGGTCGAAGGTCTTCCAGAACGCGAGGTAGTCGAGGGTGTCGGCCCGCGCGTTGTTGATCTGCGCCACGAGCGTCTGCTGCTCGCCCGAGAGCGACATGTCCGCCGACCACTTGAACGGCGGCGGCTTGGTGTCCTTCGGGTCGGCCGGCAGCTTGATCGCGGTGCCGTCGAAGGCGGCGTCGAGCCCGGCGGGCGCCGCGAGCGTCGCGGTGAGCGCGGGGAAGCCGTGGTCGTCGGAGAGCGCGCGCATGAACAGCTTGCGCTCGATCGGCACCGCGCTCGCCTCGCGCAGGAGCCGGCGGGCCGCGAGGTCGGCCGCGCGGGCGTCGCGGTCGCCGATCATGGTGACAAGCAGCGTCTGGGGCGCGATCCTGGTGAGGTCGCCGAGTATGACGCCGCGCGATTTCGGCCCGCTGGCGATGCCGCCAGGCATCACGCCGAACACCAGCTTTGGCGCGGGCAGGCCCTGGTCCTTCGCATCCGCCGCGATGTCCATGGCGAGCGGGACTCCGGCGAGATGGCCGATGAGCGCGACCTTCGTTAGGTCGGGCTTGGCGTCCGCGTCCGCGGAGAGCGCGTCGAGCGCGACCTTGAGGGCGCCCTCGGCGTTCGCGACCGCGTCGGCCGGGCGAGTTCGGTTCACCTCCTGGAAGCGCGGGAACAGGACGACCCAGCCGTTACGGGCGAGGTGGTCGATCCAGGCGCCGTAGCTCTGCGGGTTGGTGGCGCCCCAGCCATGTAGGAACACAACGACCGGCCGGCCCTCGGCTGGGGCAGCGCCCACCGCATGGAAGACGAAGGTCGAGGCGCCGGTCCGGCCGACGGCGCGCTTGACGATCGTGAGCTTGCGGTCGCCGACGCCGCCCGGGCCGTCGTTCGGCTGCGCCGGCGGCGCGGCCGCGGTGGCGGGCGAGGCCGCGACGAGGAGGGCGAACAGGCCCGCGGCCAACGGACCGCGACGGGCTTTCAGGAACATGGACGGCTCGATCGCTTCGAGGATTGCGGCGGTCCGCTCGCGGGACTGCATAGCAGATTCGGCGCAGGCGACGAGGCGCCGGCGGTGACACCGCAGCCCGTCCACAGGGCGGGGTTGCCCATTGCTGCGTTCAGGGTTCGGGCGAATGCGGAATCAGCGTCCCGCCGGGGCCGATCACCGAGGGGCCCGAGCCCGACCCAGCGGGCCGCCCGGCCGCCTGCTCGACCCAGGCCAGGATGTCCTCGGCCCGCCACGGTTTCGGGATGAAGGTCGCCGAGACCCGCAGGTCGCTCGGCTGGTCGCCGGCGTCGCCCGAAGTGAGGAGCACCCGCACCCGCGGCCAAGTGACGCCGATGATCCGAGCCAACTCGAAACCGCCGATCGGCCCGGGCGTGCGCACGTCCGAAAACACGACGCTGACCTCGTCGCCGCGATCGTTCAGGATGGCGAGCGCCCCCTCGGCGGTCTCCGCCTCGATCACGGTGAAGCCGGTCTCCTCCAGGAGGGTGGCGGCGAGGAAGCGCTCGTCCGGCTGATCCTCCACGACGAGGATCACGGGCTTCCGTCCAGGCGAAGTCACGTCGGTCATGGCCGGACACTCTAGGCGGGCCGGATGGTCGGCCCCTCGGATCGGTCGGTCATCGCCATCGTCGATGCGCACGGCAGGCCGATCCGTGCGTGCACGGGCCGCCACGGCGCATCCTGGCATAAACCGGCCCCGCCCACCGTGTCGGATAGGGCACACAGCCGTGAAGGACGGGCCGGAGGCCTCCGTGACCGCTGGTCGCGGCGCCCCGGCCCGGCCGGCTTCAGCCGACGCCGTTCGCCTTCAGGAACGCGAGGGCGCGACGCCAGCCGTCCTCCGCGGCGTCCTTGCGGTAGCTCGGCCGGTAGTCGGCGTGGAAGCCGTGCGGGGCGTCCGGGTAGACGACGAGTTCCACGCGCTTGCCGGCGGCGTTCGCTGCGTCGCGCGCGGCTTCGGCCGAGGCGACCGGGATGCCGGTGTCGCCGCCCCCGTAGAGGCCAAGCAGCGGCGCGTTCAGCGTGGCGGCGGCCGAGCCGGCGCTGCGCGGCTGGATGTCGGTGGGGTCGCCGCCGAGCGGGCCGTACCAGGCCACGGCCGCCTTCAGGTCGCGGCGGTGGGCGTCGTAGAGCCAGGCGGCGCGGCCGCCGCGGCACCAGCCCATCACCCCGAGGCGGGCCCCGTCGCCCTTGGCGGCGGAGGTCGCCCAGGCGACCGTGGCGTCGAGGTCGCCGATCCACTGCGCGTCCGGAGTCTTCGAGATCACGTCGCGGATGATGAGCTTGGGATCGGTCATCTGCGACAGGTCGCCCTGGCGGGCATAGAGTTCCGGTGCCACGGCGCAGTAGCCGGCCTTGGCCAGGCGCCGGCAGATGTCCTTGATGTATTCGTGGACGCCGAAGATCTCCTCGACCACCAGCACCAGGGGGAACGGCCCCGGCCCCTCGGGCACGGCGCGGTAGCCCGGCATCGGCCCGTCGGCCGCCGGTATCTGCACCTCGCCCGCCTCGATCCCGGCGGCGTCGGTGTGGACGACCTGCGCCTCCACCGGCGTGACCGCGAGCGTGAAGCCGCTGATCAGGCTCGTCATCACGAAGCCCCGGCGCGACAGGGGCGGGACGATCAACCCGTCGAGACCCGCGTTGCCGTCTACGTCGCCGTCCGTCATGCCGTGCTCCTCGAACCCTCAAACGAGCGCATCATGTCGCCGGCCTCGGGTCAACCATGGGGCGCCGTCAGGACGGGACGCTCAGGCGCCGGCGGACATCCGCGCCGAACGCCGCGCCGGCACCGGCACCGGCCGCGGCGCGGGCTGCGGCCGCAGCAGGTCGGCGAGTGCGACGAACCCGTCCGGCTCCTGAGCCTGCCCGGCGCGGAAGCCGAAGCCGAGGGCGAAGGCCTGGCCGAGGCCGGCGTCGCGGGCGATGCCGAACCGGTCGAGCGCGGTCAGGAACGCCTCGCGGAACAGGCTCGGCCGGCACCAGCTCTTCTCGGCCATCTGCAGCGGCCAGTCCCAAAGGCCCTCGGCGCGCCGGGCGCCGAGCACGTCGCGGCCGATGAAGTAGCCGGTCGTGCGGTGCTCGAGGCCTTCGCCCGACAGCGTCCAGTCGGCGTTACGGAACAGGACGGCCTTGGCGCACGGGGCGATAGCTGCGTCGATCATCGGGATCCTCGCCACCTTCGCGGGAGAGGCGCGACGATCGTGCGCCCGTTCCGCGTGGAACATACGAAGAACACTGATCCGCAACGGAACGGGCGTCAAGCGCGATGTTCTCGATGCGTTCATATTTCCGGAGCGCGCCGGCGCTCTGCCTCAGCGGCGCTGGAACAGAGGGTGCTCGACGCGGTCGCCGGCCTTGATCCCGAGACGGGCGGCGGTGCCGGCGTTGAGCTCCAGCACCGACAGCACCGGCTCCGGCGAGGCGACGATGGCGGTGGAGAGCGGCTCGGTGTCGGCCGCGACCCGGGCGATGGTGCCGTCGGCGCGGATGAACACCATGTCGAGCGGCAGGTAGGTGTTCTTCATCCACATCGCGACCGGCTCGGACCGCTCGAAATCGAACAGCATGCCGTGGTTCGGCGCCATGGTGCGGCGGAACATCAGGCCGCGGGTGCGCCCGGCGTCGTCGCGCATCACCTCGACGTCGAAGCGGTGGGTGCCGTCCTTCGAACGGATGCTGAGCGGCTCGGTCTGAGCCTTGGCCTGCTGTGCGCCTTGAGCGGAGGCCGGAGCCATGGCCGGTAGGAGCGCGGGCATGCCGAGAAGCCCGAGGGCGAGGCCGCCGGCGAGGAGGTTTCGAACGCGAGACAAGCGGAGCACCATCAATGCGAGGACGGGACGGCCCCGTCGGGCAGCCGGACCTCGGCGGCCATCACGCCCTTGGAGCCGTCGCCGTATCGCACGAGCACCGTCTCGCCGGGCTTCAATTCGGCGATACCGTAGCGCCGCAGGGTCTCCATGTGGACGAAGATGTCCGGCGTGCCGTCGCCCCGCGTCAGGAATCCGAAGCCGCGCAGGCGGTTGAACCACTTCACCACGGCGGTCTCGAGCCCGCTCGTCGGCGTCACGCTGACATGGGTGCGGGGCAGCGGCAGTTCTGACGGGTGGGTCGCCGAGGATTGATCGAGCGACAGCACGCGGAAGGCCTGCCAGCCGCGGGCGCGCTCGGTCGCCTCGACCACGATGCGGGCGCCCTCGCTCGCGTTCTGGTGCCCGTCGCGGCGCAGGCAGGTGACATGGAGCAGCACGTCCGGCATGCCGTCGTCCGGGACGATGAAGCCGAACCCCTTGGCGACGTCGAACCACTTGATCCGGCCCGAGACCTCGATGAGGTCGAGCGGCTCGTCGACCTCGCCCTGCGGCGAGGTGCCGATGCCCACCCCGTCCGTCCGTGCGCTCGCCGGCCCTGATCCGAACCCGTCAGACATGTCGATAAGCAACCTACACCGAATCGCGACGTGCGTTTCGGCCTCAGGATTAACGAAGTCTTGAGGCGGCGAAAGCCTCTTTGCCCGGCAGCCCTGCTGCGTCCGGTTGCAGCGGCTGGGGAATCGGCGCGATTTTCCAAGGTTTTGCGGCTGTCCGGCATGTCGGCGTTCGGCCCAAGTCCGTGTCGGGACTCACGCTTTTGCGCCGGCGTGCCGATGGCGAAGGCCCTCGGTGAAGACAACCGAGCGCGGTCACATTCTCGTGATTGTTGCCGCGTTGCGGCAGGGCTGGGATGAGTGGCCGAGGCCTGGTCCCGCGTAGGAATTTCGACGCCGGCCATGGCCGCGCCCGGCGAATGATGCTTAGGCCCGGCATGCGATCCGATCCTCCCCTCGCCTCCGCCTCCGCCGCGTCACCGGAAGCGCCGACATCCGCGCCCGGCCGCATCCCCGCGATCGACGCGGCGCGCGCCACGGCGCTCGCAGCGATGGCCGCCTACCACCTGACCTGGGACCTCGGCTACCTCCGCCTCACGCCTGAGAACGCAGCGCTGTCGCCCGCCGGACGGATCGCGGCGCACGTCATCGCCGGCTCGTTCCTGGTGCTGGTCGGGGCCGGCCTCGTGCTGATGAACGGGCGCGGCGTGCGGTTGCGGCCGACCCTGCTGCGGCTGCTGCGGGTCGGCGGGGCCGCGATCCTGATCACGTTCGCGACATACGTCGCCTTTCCCGACAGCTTCATCTTCTTCGGCATCCTGCACTGCATCGCGGCGTCGAGCGTGCTGGCGCTGCCGTTCCTGTTCGTGCCGGCGATCGTGACGGCCCTGGCCGGCGCCCTGGTCGTGGCGCTGCCACACCTCGCGGCGCACCCGGCCCTCGACGCGCCCGCGCTGTTCTTCCTCGGCCTCGGCCGGCTGACGCCGCAGACCAACGACTACGTGCCGCTGTTCCCGTGGTTCGGGATCGTGCTGTTCGGCGTGGCCCTCGGGCGGATCGCCCTGCCCCGGTTCGCGCGCTCGCGGCCCGGGCTCTGGCGGCCGCGCAGCCGGGGCGCGCGGGCGGCGGCCTTCGCCGGGCGCCACAGCCTGGCGATCTATCTCCTACACCAGCCGCTGCTTCTGGGTGCGCTGACCGGCCTCGTCGCGGTGACCGGGCCGCATCCTCGTGCCGGTTTAGCGAAGTTCCGGGCGGACTACGTCGAGACCTGCACCCGCACCGGCGGCGAGCCGGCTTTGTGCCGGATCGCGGCCCGCTGCAGCGGCGACGCCCTGCGTAAGGAAGGCCTGTGGTCGGTGGAGGGCCGCGGCTTCACCGCGCCCGAGCGGGTGCGGGCACAGGGCCTCTCGCAGCGCTGCTACGAGGCCTCCGAGGGCACGGCGCCGGCGCCGTAGATCGCTCGAAGGCCGAGGTCTGTCAGTCCTTGGCGCGCTCGACGTAGGCGCCGTCGGCGGTCATCACCACGATGCGGGTGCCGGTGGCGATGTGCGGCGGCACGGTGGTGCGGACGCCGTTCGAGAGGGTGGCCGGCTTGTAGGATGAGGAGGCGGTCTGCCCCTTCATCGCCGGCTCGGTCTCGGCCACTTCGAGGACCACGCGCTGCGGCAGCTCGATCGTCAGCGCCACGTTGTTGTATTGCGAGACCATCACGGCCATACCCTCCTGCAGGTAGGGGGCGGCGTCGCCGACCACGTCGGGCGGAACCTGGATCTGCTCGTAGCTCTCGGGGTTCATGAAGTGGAACCCTTCGCCGTCGCTGTAGAGGAAGGTGTGCTCCTTGTCCTCGACGAAGGCGCGCTCGACCTGCTCGGTGGTGCGGTAGCGCTCGGACACCTTCACGCCGTCGGTGATGCGGCGCATGTCGAGCTGCGTCACCGGGGTGCCCTTGCCGGGATGGATGTTCTCCGCGAACAGGATCACGTAGAGCTTGCCGTCCTTCTCGACGACGTTGCCCTTGCGGAGGGTAGAAGCGATCACCTTCACGGGGTCAGGTCCTGCGTTGACAAGGCGGGGTTCGCGCGCCTAGCGCGGTGCCCCGCGGGAGAGGCATATCCCTCGAGAGCGATATCGGGCTCCGGCACTATCCTATCCGCGGCCCGGTTGCCAGCCGCGCCAGTATCGGTCCGCCGGGAGCGCGCGTGTTCGAAGCCGGAAACGTCCGATCCGCCGATCCAAGGTCCGCTCGGTGCAAGGCCTCTCTGTGCAGGGCTGCCCGGTGACGGACGCCCCCTCCCCCTGGTGGGCGCCGCACCGGCACGCCGACCGGCGCCCGCTGCTGCTGCTGCGCAACCGCATCGCCCATGCGTTCCGCGGCCACTTCGCGGCGCGCGACTTCGTCGAGGTCGAAGCCGCCTGCCTCCAGGTCTCGCCCGGCAACGAGGCGCACCTCTCCGCCTTCGCCACCGAGGCGATCGGCGGCGACGGCTTGCGTGCGCCGCTCTACCTCCACACCTCGCCGGAATTCGCCTGCAAGAAGCTGCTGGCGGCCGGTGAATCGCGGCTGTTCAGCCTCGGCCACGTCTTCCGCAACCGCGAGCGCGGGCCGCTGCACCATCCCGAGTTCACGATGCTCGAATGGTATCGGGCGGCCGAGCCCTACGCCGTGCTGATGGCCGACTGCGCCGACCTCCTGCGGCTCGCGGCCGAGACCGCCGGGACGGCGCGGCTGCGCCATCGCGACCGGATTTGCGATCCCTTCGCCGAGCCCGAGCGGCTGAAGCTGGCCGAGGCCTTCGACCGGCATGCGGGGATCGACCTTCTCGCGACGGTGTCTCCTGACGACGCGACCGATCGCGACGGGCTCGCGGCGGCCGTCGCGCGGACGGGCCTTCGCGTCGCGGACGACGACACCTGGGCCGACCTGTTCAGCCGCGTGCTCGTGGCGCGGATCGAGCCGCATCTCGGCCAAGGGCGCCCGACCATCCTGTGCGAGTACCCGGTCAGCGAGGCGGCGTTGGCGCGGCCGAGCGCCGACGACCCGCGGGTGTCGGAGCGTTTCGAGCTCTATGCCTGCGGCGTCGAGCTCGCCAACGCCTTCGGCGAGCTGACCGACGCCGCCGAGCAGGGCCGGCGCTTTTCCGCCGAGATGGCGGAGAAAGAGCGCGTCTACGGCGAGACCTACCCGATCGACGCCGACTTCCTCGCGGCGCTGGCCGTCATGCCGGAAGCGTCCGGCTGCGCGCTCGGCTTCGACCGCCTGGTGATGCTGGCCGCCGGCGCGCCGCATATCGAGGACGTGATCTGGACGCCCGTGGCGGGCGGGACGCGATGAACCGCCCGCTTCGTAGCCCGGACGACCTCGCCGCGGCGGGGCTGGTCTCCCCGGCCGAGCTGCCGGCCCTGCGGGCGGTGGCCGCGCGCTACGCCGTGTCGATCACGCCGGACATGGCCGAGCTGATCGACCCGTCCGATCCGCACGACCCGATCGCCCGCCAGTTCGTGCCCCGCGCCGAAGAGGTCGTGACGGCGCCCGAGGAGCGGGCCGACCCGATCGGCGACGCGGTCCACGAGAAGCTGCCCGGCCTCGTCCACCGCTACCCGGACCGGGTGCTTCTGAAGCCGCTCCACGTCTGCCCAGTCTATTGCCGCTTCTGCTTCCGCCGCGAGGTGGTCGGGCCGGAGGGCGCGGGCACGCTGAGCGAGGCCGAGCTGGACGCGGCGCTGGCCTACATCGCAGCCGACCCGGCGATCTGGGAGGTCGTGCTCACCGGCGGAGACCCGTTCGCGCTCTCGCCGCGGCGCCTCGCCGACATCGCGCGGCGCCTAGGCGCCATCCCGCACGTCAAGGTCCTGCGCGTTCACACGCGGGTGCCGGTGGTGAGCCCCGCCCTGGTGACGGACACCCTCGTCGCGGCGCTGAAAGGATTCGGCCGGGCGGTGTTCGTGGCCCTGCACGCCAACCACGCCCGCGAGTTCGGCGCCGAGGCGCAGGCCGCCTGCGCGCGGCTGGTCGACGCCGGCATCCCGATGGTGAGCCAGACGGTGCTGCTGGCCGGCATCAACGACGACGCCACGGTGCTGGAGGCGCTGATGCGGGCCTTCGTCGAGAACCGGATCAAGCCGTACTACCTGCACCATGGCGACCTCGCGCCCGGCACCGCCCACCTGCGCACCGGCCTCGACGCCGGGCAGGCTCTGATGCGCACGCTCCGCGGCCGGCTCTCGGGGCTGGCCCAGCCGACCTACGTCCTCGACATCCCCGGAGGCCACGGCAAGGTGCCGGTCGGCCCGGGCTACGTCGCGGCGGATCGCGGCGGCACCCGGGTCACCGATCCGAACGGCGGCGTGCACGCCTACCCCCCGAAGATGAGCGAGCGGGACTAAGCCGATGCGCAGGCTCTGGGGGCGGGCGAACTCCGTCAACGTGCAGAAGGCCCTGTGGGGCCTCGACGAATCCGGCCTGGCTTACGAGCGGGTCGAGGCCGGCGGTGCGCACGGCGTGGTCGCGGACCCCGCCTACCGGGCGATGAACCCGAACGGCCTGGTGCCGGTGCTGCAGGAGGACGGTTTCGCGCTCTGGGAGTCGAACGCGATCCTGCGCTACCTCGCCGACGGGGCGGAGGGCGCGTTGCGCCTGCCCGACGACCGGCGCGAGCGGGCGCAGGTCCAGCAATGGCTCGACTGGCAGGCGACGAGCTTCACCCCGGCGATGCGCGACGCCTTCTGGCAGCTCTACCGTGCGACGCCGGAGACCCGCGACCACGCGCTGATCGCCGATTCGCTAGAACGGTCGGAGGCGCTCGCCGCGATCCTCGACCGGCATCTGGCCGGCCGCGCCTTCGTCGTCGGCGCGCGCTTCTCGATCGCCGACATCGCGCTGGGCTGCGCCGCCCACCGCTGGCTCGCCCTGCCGGCCGAGCGCGTCGAGCGGCCGGAGATCCGGCGCTGGTACGATGCGCTCGCGCAGCGCCCCGCCGCCGCCCGGATCTTCGCTGCGCCGATCAGCTGACCAGCGTACCCGACCGCCGAGGCGGGCTGTCCGCGCCAAAGGCATTGTTGGGGCGGCTTGGACGGGCGATGAGGTGTCGACGCGCGATCGCATCGAGGGGGGAGACGACGGTGAGTCGAACAGCCGTGACGGCACCGGGTGCCGCAGCCGTCGGCCCCTATTCGCACGGTGTCGTGGTGGACGGGACGGTCTACCTCTCGGGCCAGACGCCGCTCGACGGCGCGACCGGACGCCTGGTTGAAGGCGGGATCGAGGCGCAGGTGCGCCAATGCTTCCACAACCTCGGCGCCGTGCTGACGGCGGCCGGCCTCGATTTCGGCGACGTGGTGAAGTGCAACGTGTTCCTGACCGACATGGGCGATTTCACCGCCATGAACCGGGTCTACGCCGAGCACTTCGCCGAGCCCTACCCGGCGCGCACCACCATCGGAGTCGCGGCCCTCCCGTTGGGCGCGCGCGTCGAGATCGAGATGGTGGCGACCACTCGATTATGACGGCGCCCCCGGATTCGATTCGGCGGCTTCGCGCGTGATGGGTGTCGCCGAGACGTCATCAGGGTGAGGGCGCCTTGCCCGCGCACCCGCGCGACCCAGTTTGAGCCACGCGGGCGCCATGCGGCCCGCCCGGAGATTGCACCTCGATGGCCCTCGATCCGACCCTGCGCGACGCCCTCTCCGCGGTCACCGTGGCGAGCCTCGCCCGCGCCCTGGCGCGCCGCGGCGTGCCGGCCTGCTCGCTCTCCGGCCTCGCCGGCTCCGGCCGCGCCGTCGGGCCGGCCGTGACGCTGCGGATGATCCCGTCGCGGGGCGCGGTCTCGCACTCGCTCGCGCAAGCCGTCGAAGCGGTGCCGGAGGGCGCCGTCGTGGTGGTCGACACCGGCCGTTCCGGGCTCGCCCTCCCCTTCGGCGCGATCCTGGCCGCGCGGCTCGCCGCCCGCGGCGCCGCCGGCCTCGTCACCGACGGCGCGCTTGCGGCCGAGAGCGGGCTTGCAGTCTGGGACGTGGCGACGGCGCCGGCCGAGGGCGCGCTGCAGCTCGCGGGCTCGGGCGAGCCGGTCTCCTGCGCCGGCGCCGCGGTGCATCCCGGCGACGTCGTCGTCGGCGGGCCGGACGGCGTGGTGGTGATCCCGGCCGACATCGCCGAGGCGGTGGCCCTGGAGGCCGTCGAGCAGCAGCGCCTCGACCTCTGGCTCACCCGCGAGGCGGAGAAGGGCGCGAGCCTCGCCACCCTGCTGCCGCCGGACGCCGCGACCCTGGCCCGCTACGAGGCCGAGACGAAGGCCTGAGGGCCGACGCCCGCCGGACCCGCGCCGATGTTCTTTCCGCTCTCGAAGGTGATCTTCTTCCTGATCACACCCTCGAACCTGTTTTGCCTCGTCGGGCTCGCCGGCGTCGCGCTGACGCTTGCGACCGCGCGGCGGCGACTCGGCGGCACCCTGAGCGCGTTCGGCCTCTTCGGCCTGCTCGCGGGCGGACTCTCGCCGCTCTCGGCCTGGGCGGTGCTGCCGCTGGAACAGCGCTTCCCGGCCTTCGCCGACGACCGGCCGCCCGATGGGATCATCGTGCTCGGCGGCGGGATCGAGGCCGGCCTGTCTTCGGGGCGCAACCAGGTCGTCGTCAACGATGCCGGCGAGCGGCCGATCTACATGGCCGACCTCGCGCGGCGCTATCCGCTGGCGCGGCTGATGTTCTCCGGCGGCAGCGGCAGCCTCGTCGACGGGGCGATCGCCGAGGCCGACATCGTCAGCCGAGACGCCGACACCCTCGGCCTGCCGCGCACCCGGCTGATCCTGGAGAACCGGTCGCGCAACACCCGCGAGAACGCGCTGTTCTCCGCCGCCATGGCCCAGCCGAAGCCGGGCGAGCGCTGGCTGCTGGTCACCTCCGCCTTCCACATGCCGCGGGCGATCGGGTGCTTCCGCGCGGCGGGCTTCGACGTCGTCGCCTTCCCCGTGGACTACCGCACCCGCGGCCCGCGCGACGCGCTGCGCTTCGGCAGCTTCGCCTCGGAGGGGCTGCTGGTGCTCGACTTCGCGGTGAAGGAATGGATCGGCCTCGCGGTCTACCGGCTGGCCGGCTACACCGACGCGCTGCTGCCTGGGCCGGATCAGGCTTCGGGCAGCGACAGCCGGTAGATGCCGCGGAAGTCGTCCGGGTCGGCAAGCTTGCCCTTGCGCAGGATCGCGAGGCGGCCGGCCTTGGTCAGGCGCACGGCGATGCGCCGCACCGGCTGCATCAGCGGGCTCCACTGGTCCGGGTTCGGGCCGGCCAGCGCGCGGGCGACCTCGGACGGGCAGATCGTCTTGCCGGGACCGCGCTCGGCGACGAGGCGCAGCATCGTCTCCTCGATCGCGGCTTCGCTGCGGGTTCCGGTGCGGTCGTCGCTCACGGCGTGGATCCTCGGCGTTTCGGGTCGTCGTCGGCGAGCAGGATCGTGCGGATCTCGGAGACGAACTGGCGCCGCCACATCACGAGCACGACCCCCGTCGTCGAGGCGACGAGGAAGTAGGGGCTGACGAACCAGCCGAGATAGGCCAGCGCGAAGAAGAACGCTCGCTGCCCACGGGCGAAGTGGCTGCCGGCCGCGGTGTTCATCGCCGCCACCCGGCGCGCGGCGCGCAGCATCTCCGCCTCGCCCGCGCCCGAGCCCTTGGGCGGCACCGTGCCGAGCAAGATCGCGCTGTAGTTGAACAGCCGGTAGGCCCAGGCGAACTTGAAGAAAGCATACACGAACACGACGGCGAGGCCCGCGACCTTGATCTCCCAGGTCGTGCGCGTGGCGATCGTGCCGAAGGGCAGCGTGCCGAACAGGTTGAGCACGTCGTCGCCGGAGCGCGACAGGGTCAGGACGCCGCCGAGGGCGATCAGCGAAGTGGAGGCGAAGAAGGCGGTGCCGTTCTGCAGCGAGGCGTTGATCGTGGTGTCGACCACGCGGTTGTCCCGGACGATGAGCTGGCGCGCCCACTCCTCGCGCTGCGCGTTCATGATCTGGCTCAGCGACACCATCCGGCCGCGCAGGCGCCCGACGGAGAGGCCGTACCCGACCCAGGCCAGCACGAAGTAGATCAGCGCGCCGAGGTCAATCGGCGAGAAGGCGGCAGGCAGGTAGGCCGAGAGCAGCGAGGCGGAAGGCAGGTCGGTCATCGTCCCGGGGAGCGTCGGCTCGAGCTTCGCCGGCGGCCGGGCAGGCGCGCCTGCCGCAGGGCCAAGCGATGGCTACCCTGGACCGCCCCGCGCTGTCGAGGCGCGCGAGAGCGGGCCGTCCATGCGCGCTCGGTCCATCCGCGGACGTCTCAGCGTCGGATGGCGAACCCGGCGACATCGGGCTCCGGCTCCGCCGCCTGCATTTCGACCCGCTCGACATGCGCACCCGGCGGCCCGGCCCGGCAGGCCTGCACCATCACGTCGACCGCGGCCGCCGCCCCGGTGAAGGTGGCCTCGACCGCGCCGTCCGCGCGGTTGCGCACGTGCCCCGACAGGCCGCGCGCCTCGGCCTCGCGCTGGGTCCAGGCACGATAGCCGACGCCTTGCACCCGGCCGACGATCACGACGGCGGCGCTTCTGCTCTCATCCATGGCCGGACAACCCGGTCGGACGCCCGCGGCGCCAGCCGCGCAGCTCGCGCAGGTAGGCTGGCGGCAGCTGCGCCGCCTCGCCTGCCGCAAGCACCGCTTCGAGGTAGCCCGGCTTCGGCACGCCGTAGGCGGTGGAACGGCCGAGATAGATCAAGGCGCGCTTGACCCCGCCCGGGGTCGCGACAGGCTGCGTCGCCTTGACGTAGAGGCCGCCGGCGACGCCCTCGTAGCGGTCGAGCGCCGGCACGTCGGCGAGCGCCAGCTCCCACAGCACGCCCCAGACCGTGTGGCGCCCGTCGCGCACCACCGAGGCGTAGCCCTCGCGCATGACGATGAAGCGGTGGCGGTGCAGCCGGCCCTGCCCGATCAGCCGCGAGGCCGGACAGCGGGCGACCATGGCGGCGGCGTCCATGTTCGCGCCGTAGGCAAAGTAGAGGGGCATTCCTATTCCGGCCCCCGACCGGAAAATGGTCGACTGGCTATTTGCCGGATTTCTGGTCGTCGCGGCGGATAGCCCATTCGTTGGCACGCATCGCGAGGTAGGCCACCGTCAGCATGGTGGCCGGAATCCCGAAAATCACGAAAATCTCGCCGGAGTTCATGATTTGAGGCTCCGTAGAACGCGCCTTGCGATCCAATGTATGCCCAAAGCCAGACGGCCGCGAAGAATACGGTGACGCTGGTCGGTTTCGGAGCATTCGCGATACCGAAGCTGACAGCCGTCACCGGCGTGACGACGTCGATGATGATGAACGCCGCGGCGATGGTGTTGAGCCCGGTGGCGAGCAGTTTGGTCTGCTCGTTGTGGATCAGGCTCATTCCGCGCCGGCCTCAGGATGCTGGGGCGATCAGGCGAATTCCAGGATCACCGCGTCGACCGCGAGGCTCTCGCCCTCCTTGGCGTGAATCTTCTCCACGGTGGCGTCGCGCTCGGCGCGGAGCACGTTCTCCATCTTCATCGCCTCGACGATGGCGATGGCCTCGCCGTTCTTCACTTCCTGGCCTTCCTTCACCAGGATCTGCTTCACGAGGCCGGGCATCGGGCAGAGCACCTGCTTGCCCGAGCCGGCATCCTCCTTGACCGGCATCAGCGCGGCGAGCTCCGCCTCGCGGCGGGTGTAGACGCGGGCGTCGGCCGCGGCGCCCGCGTGCTGGAGCGCGACGCCGTTGAGCAGCCCGCGCACCTGGATCGCGACGCGCTGCGCGCCGATCGTGCCGGTCCAGACCGGCTCGCCGGGGCGCCACTCGCTCTCGACCACGTGGGCGGTGCCGTCGGCCTCGGTGACGACGAGGCAGTTCTGCGCCAGCGCGTCCTCGTGCGGATCGACGGTGACGGGGAAGGCTTCGCCCGCCAGCATCACAACGCGGTCGCGCTCGAAATGCAGCAGGCCCGGGTCGCGCATCTGGCCGGAGATGCCGCGCTTGCGCGCATTGAGCTTGTGGTCGATCGCGGCCGCCGCCGCCATCATCCGCTGGGCCACCGCGCCCTTCGGCTCGGGCGCGGAGAACCCTTCCGGGAACTCCTCGGCGATGAAGCCGGTCGACAGCGCGCCCTCGCGCCAGCGCGGATGCGCCATCAGGGCGGCGAGGAACGGGATGTTGTGGCGGATGCCGTCGATGGCGAAGGCGTCGAGCGCCTCGGCCTGCAGCTCGATCGCTTCCGCACGGGTCGGCGCCCAGGTCACGAGTTTGGCGATCATCGGATCGTAGTGGATCGCGATCTCGCCGCCCTCCTCCACGCCGGTGTCGTTGCGGACCTTGCCGTTGCCGAACTCGCCTTCCTCCGGCGGCCGGTAGGTGGTGAGCCGGCCGATCGAGGGCAGGAAGTTGCGGGTCGGGTCCTCGGCGTAGACGCGGCTCTCCACCGCCCAGCCGTCGAGCTTCACCTGGTCCTGCGTGAGCGGCAGCGTCTCGCCGTAGGCGACCCGGATCATCAGCTCGACGAGGTCGACGCCGGTGATCATCTCGGTGACCGGATGCTCCACCTGGAGGCGGGTGTTCATTTCGAGGAAGTAGAACGACTTGTCCTGGCCGGCGACGAACTCGACGGTGCCGGCGGAATCGTAGTCTACGGCCTTCGCCAGGGCGACGGCCTGCTCGCCCATCTTCCGGCGGGTGGCCTCGTCGAGGAGCGGCGACGGCGCCTCCTCGATGACCTTCTGGTTGCGGCGCTGGATCGAGCATTCGCGCTCGCCGAGGTAGACCACGTTGCCGTGCTTGTCGCCGATCACCTGGATCTCGATGTGGCGCGGGTCGGTGATGAACTTCTCGATGAACACGCGGTCGTCGCCGAAGGACGACGCGGCCTCGGACTTGGCGCGGGCGAAGCCCTCCGCGACTTCGCCCGAGGCGTAGGCGATGCGCATGCCCTTGCCGCCGCCGCCGGCCGACGCCTTGATCATCACCGGGTAGCCGATGCCGTCGGCGATCTCGACCGCGTGCTCGGGGCTCTCGATCACGCCGAGGAAGCCCGGCACCGTCGAGACGTCGGCGGCCGCCGCCGCCTTCTTCGATTCGATCTTGTCGCCCATCGCAGCGATGGCGCCGGGGTTCGGCCCGATGAAGACGATGTTGGCTTCGGCGAGCGCGTTGGCGAAGGCCTCGCGCTCAGACAGGAAGCCGTAGCCCGGATGCACCGCCTGCGCGCCCGTCCGCTTGCAGGCGTCGATGATCTTCTCGATGACGAGGTACGACTGCGACGCCGCCGCCGGGCCGATGTGGACGGCCTCGTCGGCCATCGCAACGTGCACCGCGTCACGGTCGGCGTCCGAGTAGACCGCCACGGTCTTGATGCCCATGCGTCGCGCCGTCTTGATGACGCGGCAGGCGATCTCGCCCCGGTTTGCGATCAGGATCTTGTCGAACATCTTTTGGCGCGCTCGAATCAGGTCGTCTTCAGGAACCGGCTTGGCGTGAGCCGGACAGAACGTTCCCGTTAAAGCAGATCACGAGGCGACGGAAGCTGTGCCGGAGGCCGAGGGCGCGGCCCCGGCGGTGAAAAGTTTTTGGCTCCGGTTCAAGCTGCAAGGTCAGGCTGTAAGCGCCCGCAGCAAGTTCACGCCGCGCGGGCGAAGCGCGGCCGGTCGGCCTTGGCCGGCTCGCGGGTCCAGCGGTTGGCGTCCAGCGCGAACGCCATCAGCGCCTCGGCGCTGCCCTCCGCCTCGCGGACGATCTCGACGGCGATGCGCGCGCCGGCCGGCGTCGGGCCGGTATGGCCGGCGAGCGACGCGGAGAGCCAGGCGGCGACGGCGCGGTCTACGTAGCCCGAGGGACGCTCGCCCCAGACCGCGAAATCGACGACCAGGGCGACCAGCGCGTCGGCGAAGGCCGTGTCCGCGTCGGGCACCGCCCGCTCCAGGGCGATCAGCATGTCGGCCTCGTCGCGATGGGCGATCCCGTCCGGCAGCACGTCGCGCAGCAGGGCCTTCACGTCGGCCGGTGTGATGCGGCCCTCGGCGACGGCATGGTTGCAGAAGTCTTGAAGAGAAACGTTGATCATGACCGAATTCTCCTGCGACCTTTGTTCGGTCGCCGCCTGTCCTCGTATGTATTGGACTGTACGAGGCAGATCGTCTTGAGAAGTTAACGGCCAAATCTGAACCGGCGTTCAGGTTAAAGCGTGCTCACGAATGAGCGTTTCGGGAATCTTGCTTTTTTCGGGCGGAATGTCGGCTTCGACCGAGACCGGACGACGGCTGCCCGCTCTCTATGAGCGTGGATGGAGCGCCATTCGCTGACCGCTCGCTCCGTCATTCCGGGGCGCCGCAGGCGAGCCCGGAATCCAGAACCGCCGACGGCGTCGGATCTGGCTGGCGTCAGCGGTTCTGAATTCCGCTCGCAGCTTCGCAGCCCGGGAATGATGCGAGGAGACTGCTCGAGGGTCACGCGTCAGCGCACGATCACCGTCGCACCCACCGGTACGCGGTTGAACAGGTCGACCACGTCGATGTTGCGCATGCGGATGCAGCCGGACGAGGCGGCCTGGCCGATCTTCTCCGGCTCGTTGGTGCCGTGAATGCGGTAGAGCGTGTCGCGCCCCTTGTCGGAGAGGTAGAGGGCGCGGGCGCCGAGGGGGTTGCCGGGGCCGCCCTGCATCGGGTGCACGTGCGGCCAGCGCTTGACCATCTCGGCCGGCGGGTTCCAGGCCGGCCACTCCGCCTTGCGGTCGACCGTGGCGGTGCCCTTCCAGCCGTAGGCTTCGTCGCCCACGGTGACGCCGTAGCGCATCGCCTTGCCGTCGGGCAGCACGAGGTAGAGCTGCCGCTCCATCGTCTCGATCACGATGGTGCCGGGCCGCTCCTTCGTCGGATCGGTCACTTGGTAGCGGGCGAAGTGCGGATCGAACTCGGCGTCCGGCACCAAAGCCATGAAGGCGGTGTCCCGCGCCGACAGGGTCGGATCGGGCACCGCCTTGAAGTTGCAACCCGAAAGCAGCACGGCACACGCGATGATCGGGGCGAAGCGCATGTCGGACGTCTCTCGAGCACGTCTCCGCCGTTCGAACCAGAGTTGACGGAAACTGATCGGAGCATAGGCGCAGGTGGCACTTCGGCGTAGCCTCCTGCGTTGCCCGCGGGCACAATGCCAAAGGCTGTTGCCCGGTTGCGACAGCTGCGTCCGCGGCGCGACGGCGTGCGCGAGCCGGAGGGATGATCGTGACGACCCTGTACGTGAGCCACCCGGCGGCCCTCGACCACGCCGTGCCCGAGGGACATCCCGAGCGGCCCGACCGCATCCGCGCGATCGAGCGCGTGCTGGAGAACGAGCGGTTCGCCGGCCTCGTGCGCACCATGGCGCCCCAGGCCGAGGCCTCGGTCGCAACGCTCGCCCACCCGGCCGAGTACGTCGAGGCCATCGTCGCCGCCGCCCCGAAGGAGGGGATGGTCGCGATCGATTCGGATACGCTGATGTCGCCGGGCAGCCTGGAGGCGACGCTGCGCGCCGTCGGCGGCGGCATCCTCGCGGTCGACGCGGTGATGGGGCGCGAGTGCAGCAACGCCTTCGTCGCCATGCGCCCGCCCGGCCACCACGCCGAGCGCACCCGCGCGATGGGCTTCTGCCTGTTCAACCACGCCGCCATCGCCGCGCGCCATGCGCGCGCCAAGGGTGCGAGCCGCGTCGCGCTGGTCGACTGGGACGTGCACCACGGCAACGGCTCGCAGGACATCTTCTGGGACGACGCCGACGTGATGTACGCCTCGACCCACCAGATGCCGCTGTTTCCCGGCACCGGCGCCGCCTCCGAGCGCGGCGCGAAGGATACCATCGTCAACGTGCCCCTGCGCCCGGGCGACGACGGGGCGATCTTCCGCGAGGCTTTCGAGGCCGGCATCCTCGCACGCGTCGAGGCTTTCGCCCCCGACGTGATCATCCTGTCGGCGGGCTTCGACGCCCACCACCTCGACCCGCTGGCCAACCTCCGCCTGACCGAAGCCGACTTCGGCTGGGCCACGCGCAAGCTGATGGAGGTCGCCGACCGCCATGCCGGCGGCCGCCTCGTCTCGATGCTGGAGGGCGGCTACAGCCTCGACGGCCTCGGCCGCTCGGTCTCCGCGCATGTCGACGCCCTGATGGGGCGTTGAGGGAGAGCGGCAGAAACATCGCGCGAAATTCGGGACAATTCGGCAATCGAAACCGGGATCGTGTGGTAATGCCATCCTCAAGGTGAGGCGGCAGGATAGCCGCGTGTTCGGGGGGATGGATCGGGTGCGGCAGCGGCGGACCTCCGGTTGGATCTGGGGTGGGGCGATCGGGCTGGCGGCCTTGGGCGTCGCGGCCCTCCTGGCCGGCGACGAGATCCGGCGGGCGGCCTCGCGGATCGTCGGCGTCGAGGCGCAGCGCGCGCCCGTCGCGCCGCGGCCGCCGCACCTTCCGGCGGCCCAGCGCACCGCGATCGAGGGCGGGCGCGTCGTCGTGGTGCTGACGCCGGAGGAGCGCGCCCGCATCGGGCTCGAGACCGCCCGGCGCCCATCCGAATCGCATCCGATCGAGATCCAGGCCTACGGCAGCGTCCTCGACCTCGCGCGGGTGACCGAGCTGACGAACTCTTATGCCACCGCGACGGCGCAGCTGCAGACGGCGCAGGCGCGGGTCGAGGTCTCGCGCGCCGCGTTCCAGCGCGCCAAGTCGCTCGGGGCCTACGCCACGCAGGTGCAGATCGAGACCAGCGAGGGCACGTTCCAGACCGACCAGGCGGCGCTCGCCGCCGCGCAGTCGCAGGTGCGGACGCTGAGTGCCACCGCGCAGCAGGAATGGGGCCCGGTGATCGGCCGCGGCATCGTCGAGCGCTCCGGCCTCGTGACCCGACTGATCGAGCGCGCCGACTTCCTGGTTCAGGTGACGTTGCCGCCGGGGGAGGCACTGAAGGGCCCGCCCGGCGCGGCCTTCGCCGAGGTGCCCCCGCAGAGCGAGCGCGTGCCCCTGCGTTTCGTCTCGGCCGCAACCCGCACCGACCAGCGCATCCAGGGCTTGAGCGCGTTCTACACCGTGTCCGGCGACAGCGGGCTCCTGCCAGGCATGAGCACGCTGGCCTTCATCACCGCGTCGCGGGCTGCCGTCGGCGTGCTGGTGCCGGAGGAGGCGGTGGTGCACTGGCAGGGTGGGGCTTGGTTCTACCGCGCGGTCGGCGAGGCCGGGTTCGCCCGCCACGCGCTCGGCGCCGACCCGGCGCTCTCCGGCGACGGCTTCGTCGTCGCCGACCTCACGAACGAGACCGAGATCGTGCTGCGCGGGGCGCAGGCCCTTCTCTCGGAGGAGATGAAGGCCCAGGCGCAGGCCTCCGGCGGCGCGGACGACGACTGAGCCGATGCCGCCCGACACCGACGCCCCCGCCTCCGATCCCGTCGGTCCGCAGGCCGCCCTGGTCGCTTTCGCGATCCGCTTCCCCGGAATCGTCGTGGCGTTGGCCCTGGCGCTCCTGGTCTACGGCACCGCCAGCCTCGGCCAGGCCAAGTACGACGTCTTCCCCGAATTCGCGCCGCCCTCGGTGGTGATCCAGACCGAGGCGCCGGGGCTCAACCCGGAACAGGTCGAGGTCTTGGTGACGCAGACCGTCGAGGTCGCGGTCAACGGGCTTCCCGGCCTCGCCACTTTGCGGTCGAGCTCGATCCAGGGCCTGTCGGTCATCACCGCCACCTTCACGGCGGGCAGCAGCATCTACCGGGTGCGCCAGCTCGTCACCGAGCGGTTGGCGAGCCTTGCCGGGCGCCTGCCGCAGGGCGTGCTGCCGCCGGCGATGACCGCGCTCACCTCCTCGACCAGCACCGTCGTCCTCGTCGGGCTGACCTCGGAGAAGCGGTCCGCCCTCGACCTGCGCACCATCGCCGACTGGCGGGTGCGCCTGCGGCTGCTCGCGGTGCCCGGCATCGCCCAGGTCTCGGTCTACGGCGGCGCGGTGCGCGCGTTCCAGGTCGAGGTGCGGCCGCACGACCTGATCCGCTTCCGCCTCGGCCTGAACGACGTGCTGGTCGCCGCGCGCAAGGCGACGGGTGTGCGCGGCGCCGGCTTCGTCGACACGGCCAACCAGCGCATCGCCCTGCAGACGGAAGGCCAGTCGCTGACGCCGGACGAGATCGCCCGCACGGTGCTCGTCAACGAGGGCGGCGCCAGCGTGGTGCTCGGCGACGTCGCCACCGTGGTCGCCGCCCCCGAGCCGCCGATCAGCGCGGCCCTGGTCGACGGCCGCCCCGGCATCCTCCTGATGGTCGGCGCGCAGATCGGCGCCAACACCCTGGAGGCGACGCGCCGCGTCGACGCGGCGCTCGACGAGCTTCGCCCGGGGCTGGAGCGCGACGGCATCGTGCTGCGCGGCGACCTGTTCCGCCCGGCGAACTTCATCGCCCAGGCCAACGGCAACGTGCTGCAGGCGCTGGCGCTCGGCGGCATCCTGGTCGTCGTGGTGCTGTTCGTGTTCCTGTTCGACTGGCGCACCGCGGTGATCAGCGCGGGCGCGATCCCGCTCTCGCTGCTCGCCGCCGTGCTGGTGCTCGGGGCGATGGGCGAGAGCCTCAACACGATGACGCTGGGGGGGCTCGCCATCGCCATCGGCGAGGTGGTGGACGACGCGGTGATCGGCATCGAGAACGCCGTGCGGCGCCTGCGCGAGAACCGGCGTCTGCTCGCGCCGCTGCCGGTCGCGCGGGTGGTGCGCGACGCGATCCTGGAGGTGCGAAGCGCGGTGGCCTACGCCACCTTCGCGGTGCTTCTGGTGTTTTTGCCGGTGCTGGCGCTCACCGGCGTCGCCGGGCGCCTGTTCGGCCCGCTGGCGCTCGCCTACATCCTGGCCGTGGTGGCCTCGCTCGCGGTGGCGCTCACCGTCACGCCGGCGCTCGCCATGGCGCTCGTCGCCCGCAGGGATCTGCCGGCGCGCGACCCGCCGGTGATGCGGGCCTCGCGCGCCGCCTACGTCCGGGTGCTCGGCGGCGTCGAGCGGCGCTTCGGCTGGGCTGCGACGGCCGCCCTGCTGCTGACTCTCGGGGGGGCTGCCGCCCTGCCCTATTTCGGCGGCACCTTCCTGCCCGACCTCAAGGAGGGCCACCTGATCCTGCACATGGCGGCCGCCCCTGGCACCTCGCTGCAGGAATCGCTGCGGCTCGGCACCCGCATTACCGCCGGCCTCAAGGCGGTGCCGGGGGTGCGGGCCGTGGCGCAGCAGGTCGGCCGGGCCGAGGCCGGGCAGGACACGGCCGGCACACATTACAGCGAGATCCACATCGACCTCGAGCCCGGCCTCGACGGCGCGGCGCAGGGGCGGAGCGAGGCCGGCATCCGCGCGCTGATGGCGGGCACGCCCGGCGCCGCGTTCTCGCTCAAGACCTTCCTGACCGAACGCATCGAGGAGACGGTCTCGGGCTACACCGCGCCGGTGGTGATCAACGTGTTCGGCGCCGACCTCGACCGGATCGAGGCGGCGGCCCGCGACGTCGCCCGCGAGCTCGCCGAGGTGCGGGGCGCGGCCGACGTGCAGCAGCAATCGCCCGCCGGCCTGCCGCAGATCACCGTGTCCCTACGCCGGAACGACCTGCGCCACTGGGGCCTCGACGCGATCGAGGTGTTGGAGATCGTCCGCACCGCCTACCAGGGCGACGTGGTCGGCCAAGCCTACGAGGGCAACGCCGTCTTCAACGTCATCGTCATCCTCGATCCTGCGACGCGGGCGCACCTCACCCGCCTCGGCGACCTGCCGCTGCGGACCCCGAGCGGCAGCTACATCCGACTGGCCCAGGTCGCCGACGTGTACGAGACCGCGGGACGCTACCAGGTCCAGCACGCGGGCGCGCAGCGGGTGCAGGCGGTGACCGCCAACGTGACGGGGCGCGACGTGGCCTCCTTCGTCGAGGCGGCCAAGCGCAAGGTCGCCAAGGAGGTCGCCCTGCCGCCGGGCGTCTACGTTGCGTTCGAGGGCGCCGCCGAGACGCAGGCGCGGGCGCGCGCCGACCTGCTGACCTATTCGGCGCTGGCCGGCCTCGGCATCGTGCTGCTGCTCGCGGTGGTCACCGGCTCGGTGCGTAACCTCCTCCTGGTGCTGGTCAACCTGCCCTTCGCCTTCGTCGGCGGCGTGCTCGCGGTTGCGGCGACCGGGGCGGTGATCTCGCTCGGCTCGATCGTCGGCTTCGTGACGCTGTTCGGGATCTCGCTGCGCAACGCGATCATGCTGATCGCCCATTACGAGCATATGGTCGCCCGCGAGGGCCGCAGCTGGGACGCCGCGACCGCCTCGGAGGGGGCGGGGGACCGGCTGGTGCCGATCCTGATGACATCGCTGGTCACCGGCCTCGGCCTGCTGCCCCTGGCGCTCGGCGCCGGCGAGCCGGGGCGCGAGATCGAGGGACCGATGGCGATCGTCATCCTGGGCGGGCTCGTCACCTCGACGGTGCTGAACCTCGCGATCCTGCCGGCGCTGGCCTTGCGCTACGGCCGGTTCGTGCGGGCGACCTAGAAGCGGAGCTTCGCGCATCCCGCTTGGCTGGATCCCGGATCTTCCCTCCGCTTCCGCTCCGGTCGTCCGGGAAACGGCGGCTGCGCTCACGGATGGGCCGCGCCCGCATTCCCGGACGCCTGGAGCGTCAGCGGAAGGCGATCCGGGACCCAGCGTGCGACGGGCCGCGAAGCGGCTCCACCTTGTGCTACCCCTCCAGCGGCTCGTCGCCGAGCATCTCGATGCCGAAGCCGGACAGGCCGACATAGGCCCGCGACGAGGTCGAGAGGTTGCGGAACGAGACTACGCCGAGGTCGCGCAGGATCTGGGCGCCCAGGCCCACCTCGCGCCACTGGCGCACGCGCTGCGCCTCGGTGCCCTCGTCGGCGACGCGGTTGAGCGGCACGCCGGCGGTGCCGTCGCGCAGGTAGACGAGGATGCCGCGTCCTTCCTTCGCGAAGCGGCGCATCACCGTCTCGATCTGGCGGCCGCCCTCGATAACGTCGGCGACGACGTCCGAGCGGTGCAGCCGGACCAGCACGTCACGGCCGTCGCCGATCTCGCCGTGGACGAAGGCGAATTGCTGGATCGCCTCGAACGGCGTCGTGTAGGCGTAGCCGGTCATCGGCCCAAATTCGGTCTGGACCGGGAAGTGCCCGACCCGCTCGACCAGCCGGTCGCGCGCCTGGCGGTAGGCGATCAGGTCGGCCACCGACACCCGGGCGAGATGGTGCGCCTCGGCGAAGGCCGTGATCTGCGGCCCCTTCATTACCGTGCCGTCGTCGTTGGCGAGTTCGCAGATGACGCCGACGGGGGGCAGGTCGGCGAGCTTGCACAGGTCGACCGCGGCCTCCGTATGCCCTGAGCGCATCAGCACGCCGCCGTCCCGTGCGATCAGCGGGAAGACGTGGCCGGGGCGGACGAAGTCGTCGGCGCCCATGTTGCCGTTGGCGAGCGCCCGGACGGTGTTGCAGCGCTGCTCGGCCGAGATGCCGGTGGTGAGCCCGTGCTTCACGTCCACCGTGACGGTGAAGGCGGTGCCGAGCGGCGCGTCGTTCGAGGCGACCATCGGCGCGAGGTTGAGGCGTCGCGCCTCCGAGGTCGTCACCGGCGCGCAGACGATGCCGCAGGTGTTGCGGACGATGAACGCCATCTTTTCCGGCGTGCAATGGATCGCGGCGACGACGAGGTCGCCCTCGTTCTCGCGGTCGTCGTCGTCGGTGACGACGACGATCTCGCCGCGGGCGAAGGCTTCGATGGCGGAGGTGACGGAGCTGTGAGGCACGGTTCGGTACTCGAATGAGCTTTGCGTCCGGGGACGGTCAGGCGTCGGGCGCCGCGGTCAGGAGCCGACTTGCCCCCGATGGCGGAGATGGTGATCGGCGAGCACGCACGCCATCATCGCCTCGGCGACGGGCACGGCACGGATGCCGACGCAGGGGTCGTGGCGGCCCTTCGTGATCAGGTCGACGTCGCGGTTGTCGCTCGTGACGGTGCGCCGGGGCGTGAGGATCGACGAGGTCGGCTTCACCGCGAACCGCACCACGATCGGCTGGCCGGTCGAGATGCCGCCGAGCACGCCGCCGGCATGGTTGGCCAGGAAGGCCGGGCGCCCGTCGTTGCTGGCGCGCATCTCGTCGGCGTTGTCCTCGCCGCGAAGCGCCGCCGAGGCGAAGCCGTCGCCGATCTCGACGCCCTTGACCGCGTTGATCGACATCATCGCGGCGGCGAGATCCGCATCGAGCTTGCCGTAGATCGGCGCGCCGAGGCCCGGCGCGACGCCCTCGGCCACCACCTCGATCACGGCGCCGATCGACGAGCCGTCCTTTCGGATCGCGTCGAGGTAGGTTTCGTAAAATTTGGCGGTCTCGGCGTCTGGGCAGAAGAACGGGTTGTTGCCGACCTCGTCCCAGTCCCAGCGCGACCGGTCGATCGCGTGCGGGCCCATCTGCACCAACGCCGCGCGGATCGTCACTCCGGGAATCACCTTGCGGGCGATGGCGCCGGCCGCCACCCGCGCCGCGGTCTCCCGCGCCGACGAGCGCCCACCGCCGCGATAGTCGCGAAACCCGTACTTGGCGTCGTAGGCGTAGTCGGCGTGACCCGGGCGGTAGCTGTCGCGGATTTCGGAATAGTCCTTCGAGCGCTGGTCGGTGTTCTCGATCGTCAGCGCGATCGGCGTGCCGGTGGTGAGCTGGCGCCCGCCCGTGCGGTCGTCGGCGAAGACGCCGGACAGGATCCGCACTTGGTCCGGCTCGCGGCGCTGGGTGGTGAAGCGCGACTGGCCGGGCTTGCGCCGGTCGAGCTCGGCCTGGATCTCCTCGGCCTCGAGCGCGAGCCCGGGCGGACACCCGTCGACGACGCAGCCGAGGGCGACCCCGTGGCTCTCGCCGAAGGTGGTGACGCGGAACAGGTGGCCGAACGTGTTGTGGGACATCGTGCGCGTGCTCTAGCGCGCGGGCGCCGGGGGCACAAATCGGGCGCGCTTCCCTCCCCCTTTGCTGGGGCGGGAGAAGTGCGCTGCACGGTCAGTCGAACACGAGCCCGCCCCGCGCCTTCAACGCCCGATAAGCCTCGATCCCGACCGCAAGGTCGCGCCTCAGCCGACGCTCGTCGCCCAGCGCATCGAGATCGTAGGCGAGGCCGAGGATGTGGGCCGCCGCGTAGCCCTCGGGCAGCGGGCCTTCCCTGCCGAGATCGATCGCGGACAGCGGCAGCCGGTCGGCAAAATCCGACATCCGCGCCCGCAGCGCGTCGCCGCTCCGGCGCAGGAATCCTTCCGCATCCGGCCCATGCTCACGGATCGCCGCGACGGTGCCCTGCACGAGGCAGAAATAGACCTGCTGCCGATGCGCCGGGAACAGGTAGACGCGGTAGTAGCCCCGCGTCGCGCTGGTGGTGATCGCGGGATCGAACACCGCGAGCCAGGGCACCGCCGCCCAATGCGTGCCGCGGCCGGGGCTGCCCTTCACGCAATAGCCGCCGCCGATCGGTTCGAGCGCGCGCCGCATCTCGTCGGGCGCGCTTCTCCGGATCACAGCTGCGAGCGGGTGCCCGGCCGGCGGGTCGAGGTGGGCCTCGGGGTATTCCTCGACGATCCGTCGAAGGGCATGGCCGAGGCTCAAGACCCGGACGAATCCCGCGGACGGGCCAGCACGCCGCCGGTCATCGGTTCGCGCACGCCGGTGGTCGAGGGGAACGTGATCGGCAGGCCCTTGAGCGAGCGCACGGCCAGGTGCGCGAAGGCCTGGGCCTCGAGGAAGGCCGAGGACCAGCCGATCGCGTCCGCCATCGTGATCTCGGCGCGCAGGTGATAGTTCAGCAGCCGCACCAACTCGCCGTTTCGGGCCCCGCCGCCGGCGACGATCCAGCGGGCCGGGATCTCCGGTGCGTGGTCCAGCGCCCGGGCGACCGCGCGGGCGGTGAAGGCGGTGAGCGTCGCCGCGCCGTCCTCGGTCGAGAGCTGGCCTGCGAGCTTGTGCGAGAACCAGTTGCGGTCGAGCGACTTCGGCGGCCGCCGGAAGAAGAACGGGTGCGTCAGCAGCCAGGCCAGCAGCGGCTCGTCGGCGCGGCCGCGCGCGGCGGTCCGGCCGCCGTCGTCGAGGTTCTTGCCCTCGCGCTCCTGCATCCACTCGTCGATCAGCGAGTTGCCCGGTCCGGTGTCGAAGGCGATCACGCCGCCCTTCGAATCGATCAGCGTCGCGTTGGCGACGCCGCCGATGTTGAGGATGCCGAACGCCCCCTCGAAGCCGGAGGCGGCGGCGAGCGCCTGGTGGAACACCGGCACGAGCGGCGCTCCCTGCCCGCCCGCCTCGATGTCGGCGCGGCGCATGTCCGAGACCACGGGGATGCGCAGCCGGTCGGCCAGCGCCTGGCCGTCGCCGATCTGGATCGTGATGCGCTGGTCGGGCCGATGGATCACCGTCTGGCCGTGGAAGCCGATCACGTCGATCTCGCCGGCCGCGAGCCCGTTCTCGGCGAGGAACTGCTCCACCGCCTGCGCATGCGCCTCGGTGACGAAGGCCTCCGCTTCGGGCAGGCGGCCGGGCCGGTCGCCCGGCGCGACCACGCCCTCGGCATCCTTGGTGGCGGCGCGCAGCAGCCCCTTCTCCTCCTCGGAATAGCCGCGGTATCCGGTGGGGCCGAGGGGCTCGAGGTAGTTGTTGTGGCCCCGCACCACGTGAACGGCCTCGCCGTCGGTCTCGATCAGGGCGACGTCCACGCCGTCGAGGGAGGTCCCGCTCATCAGGCCGATCGCGCGCATCATGGTCATGACCTGCCCCCGTGCCTTTCGCCGGTCGCCCTGCTATGAGTGCGGCTCGCAAAACCCCCGATCCCCGTGGGCGCCTCCGGTGGCGCCGCCGACGCGACGGGGGTTGTGCGAGTGACACCCAAGCCGCCTCATGCCCTTTTGCGAGCGGACGCGCCAGCCGAGCGGGATCGCATCCCGTGCCGCCGCCCGGCGTCCCGCCTCGAACCGAGAAGCCTGCATTCCCATGACCGCCGCCGAGCCCCTCGCGCCCAAGCCCTTCGCGCCCAAGTCCGAGTTCCTCAAGGTGCTCGCCGA
Source organism: Methylobacterium sp. WL12 (assembly GCF_008039475.1). Classification (NCBI taxonomy): domain Bacteria; kingdom Pseudomonadati; phylum Pseudomonadota; class Alphaproteobacteria; order Hyphomicrobiales; family Methylobacteriaceae; genus Methylobacterium; species Methylobacterium sp. WL12. The sequence goes on from NZ_VRUW01000010.1 coordinate 45,599, forward strand.
GCGCGGCTACGTGCACCAATGCTCGGACTTCGCCGGCGTCGACGCGGCGGCGGCCGAGGGGCGCCTGACCTGCTACGTCGGCTACGATTGCACAGCGGCTTCGCTCCATATCGGCCACCTGCTGTCGATCATGATGCTGCACTGGCTGCAGAAGACCGGCGGCCGGCCGATCGCGCTGATGGGCGGCGGCACCACCCGCGTCGGCGATCCCTCGGGGCGCGACGAATCGCGAAAGATATTGAGCCTGGAGCAGATCGAGGCGAACAAGGCCGGCATCCAGAAGACCTTCGCCCGCTTCCTCGCGTTCGACGGCTCGCCCACCGGCGCGATCATGGTCGACAACGCCGATTGGCTGACCAAGCTGAACTACATCGAGATGCTGCGCGACGTCGGGCGTCACTTCTCGGTCAACCGCATGATGTCGATGGACAGCGTGCGGATGCGCCTGGAGCGCGACCAGGAACTCTCGTTCCTGGAGTTCAACTACATGATCCTCCAGTCCTACGACTTCGTCGAGCTGAACCGCCGCCACGGCTGCACGATGCAGATGGGCGGGTCCGACCAGTGGGGCAACATCGTCAACGGGATCGACCTCGGCCGCCGCATGGGCGTGCCCGGCCTCACCGGACTGACCTGCCCGCTGCTCACCACCGCGTCCGGCGCCAAGATGGGCAAGACCGCCGCCGGCGCGGTCTGGCTCGATGCGGAGATGCTGAAGCCTTACGATTACTGGCAGTTCTGGCGGAACACCGAGGACGCCGACGTCGAGCGCTTCCTCAAGCTGTTCACCTTCCTGCCGCTGCCCGAGATCGCCGAGCTCGCCGCGAAGGGGGGGGCCGGGATCAACGAGGCCAAGGTGCGGCTCGCCACCGAGGCGACGGCGCTGATGCACGGCCGCGAGGCGGCGGACGCCGCCGCCGAGACCGCGCGGAAGACCTTCGTCGAGGGGACGCTGGCCGAGGACCTGCCGAGCGTCACCGTCTCGCGCGACCTCGTTGACGCGGGTCTGGGCGTGCTCTCGGCCTTCGGCCCGGAATACGCCAAGCTGGTGCCGTCCACGAGCGAGGCCCGCCGCCAGATCAAGAGCGGCGGCCTGCGCATCGACGACGTGGTGCTCACCGACGAGCGCGCCGTGCTGCGCACCGCCGACTTCGCCAAGAACGGCGTGCTCAAGCTCTCCTTCGGCAAGAAGCGCCACGTGCTGCTGCGCGTGGCGTGAGCGCGCTCGACCGAGCGAGGCCCGGAACGGGTCTCGGCCTGGTCGATTCGCGGCGACCGTGCGTCAGTGGATGCCGCCGCTGGCGGTGATGACCTCGCCGGTGAGCCAGCGGGCCTCGTCGGAGGCCAGGAACGCGACGACGTCGGCGATGTCGTCCGGCCGGCCGGCGCGGCCGAGCGGCGTCTGCGCCACGAAGCCGGCCTCCATCTCCGAGCCGGCGATGCCGGCCGCGTGCGTGCCTTCGGTCACCACGTAGCCCGGGCTGACGACGTTGACCCGGATCTTGCGCGGCGCGAGCTCGTTGGCGAGAACGCCGGAGATCGCGTTCACCGCGCCTTTTGTGCCGGCGTAGACCGAAGCGGTCGGCGTGTTGACGTCCGTGATCGCCGACGAGATGTTGACGATGCTGCCGCCCTCGCCGAGGTGCTTGGCGGCCGCCTGGCTCGCCAGCAGCACGCCGAGCACGTTGACGTCGAACAGCTTGTGGTAATGCGCCTCGGTGATCGCCTCGATCGCCGCGAACTCGTACAGGCCGGAATTGTTGACCAGCACGTCGAGCCGGCCGAACTGCGTCACCGCCGCCTCGACGAGGGCCTGCGCCTGCGCCGCCTGCGAGACGTCGCCCTGGACCGCGACCGCCTTGCCGCCCGACGCGGTGATCGCCGCGACCACCGCGTCCGCGCCGGCCTTGCTCGACGCGTAGTTGACCACCACCGCCGCGCCCTCCTTCGCCAGCCCCTTGGCGATGGCGGCGCCGATGCCCTTCGATGCGCCGGTGACGACGGCGACTTTGCCCGCGAGCTTGGACATGTATGCTAACCCCTTGGCATGGGCCGGCTCCGGGATGGCCGCCTTTGTCCCATAGTTCGGTAATTCAGAACTAACTGAGTTCGGTTCAAGCCCCCACATGCCGAAAAGATGAGATCTCTGTTCCACCCCGCGATCGAGGACGTTCGCCCGGACGCGATCCTCCACGCGTTGTCCGATCCGAACCGCGCGGCGATCTTCGCGCAGATCATGCGGGCGGGCTGCGTCGACGCCTGCTCGGCTTTGGCCACCCTCGGCGACCGGGTGATCCCGAAGTCGTCGCTCTCGACCCACTTCAAGGTGCTGCGCGAGGCCGGCCTGATCCGCAGCGCGCGGCATGGCGTGGAGATGCGGAACGAAGCCCGGTTCGCCGAGGTCGAGGCGCGCTTTCCGGGCCTCCTCGGCGCGATCGTCAACGCCTACGCGTCGGATGCCGGCTGCGACGCGATGCGGGTGCCGGCCGCGGAGTAGTCCGCCCGGCCGATCGACCTACCGGCGATTCGCCGCGCGCGATCCGGCCCCTCAGCGGTCGCCGCCCTGCACCGCCGGGGGCACGCCGTCGGCGAAGTTCGAGCCGCCGCCCGCGCTGAACAGCTTTCGCAAGAAGCCCGGTGCCACGGCCGAGAGCGGGTTCACGCTCACGTCCGGCGCGTTGAGCTTGCCCGAGACCCGGAAGTTGACCGCGAACAGGCCCTCGTTGTGGCCACCGCCGAGCAATGGGCCGATCACCGGAACCTGCGAGACGATGTTGTTCAGGCCGTAGAGCGGCACGAAGGTGCCGTTGATGTCGGTGCGTTCGCGGGCGGTGTCGAGGAAGCCCGACAGGGTGAAGCCCATCGCTGCGTTCGAGATCGCCGCGTCGGAGAAGTCGACGCGCGAGCCGGTGCGGACGAAGTTCGCCCGCATCCGGTCGAAGGCCACCGCGCTGCCCTGCCCCGCCACCGTGCGCTTGCGCCCGCGGGCGTCCACGGTCTCCACCGTCTCCGGCCCCTGGGCCATGATGCTCGACAGGGCCGGCTCGTTGCGCAGGGAGAACTCGCGGATCTGCACGACGCCGGCCTGCGGGCCGTCGCTGAGCACGATGCCGAGGTTGAGCCGGCCGCCGTACATCCGCCGGTAGACGTCGACGAAGCGCAGCGTCGCGCCGGCGTCGCCGGATTCGATCGCCAGCGTCGGCGCGCCGCGTTCGCCCTTGGTCACGCTGGCCACGAACGGGGCCGAGCGGAACTTGCCGCTCATCGCGGCCGAGCGTACGTCCTTGCCGCGCAGGGTCAGCCTGACGTTGGCGTTGGTCAGCGCCTCGTCGTTGAAGCCGGTGAGGATGCCGAGCTGGATCTCCGCCTCGATGTCCTTCGGGCTGGCGTCGCGCTGGCCCTTGCCCTCGGGCGCGGTCATCATCTTCAGGAACGGCCGCGCGTCGGCCACCGCGCCCTTCACCGCGACCCGGTAGCCGTTGCCGCTGCGCTCCAGCGAGACCCGCATGTCGTCGCCGGGCGAGAGCTTCAGGTTGGTCAGGTCCGCCCGCTCCAGGCCGCCCTCGCTGCCGAGCGAGGCGTTGCCGCGTGCCGAGGCCACGCCGGCATCGAGCACGATGTCGCGCAGGTCCATCCCGGGGCCGGTGTCGACGAGCGCGAAGGTCAGGCGCCCGGCCTTGCCCGCCGCCTTGGTCAGGCCCGGCACCAGCCCGTCGATGCCGGCGCGGGCGAGATCCGCCTCGACGCGGATCGGCGGCCTCGTCGCCCCGGCCTTGACCAGGGGGATCGTGGCCTTGACCGCGATCGGCCCGGAGAGTTGCGGCGCCGTCGGCAGGCCCTTGCGCGCCCGCAGGGCGTCGTCGGCGGTGAGGTTGACCAGCACCTCGCCGGCGCCGCCGGCCTTGGCCTGGTGCATGTCGATCGAGACCGGTGCCCCCGACAGCTTCGCGTCGCCCTTCAGGGTGAAGCCGCGCGGATCGTAGCTCACGGCGAAGCGGCCGGATTCGAGCTTGTCCTTGCCGACGACCTTGTCGACGGTCAGGTCGCTGAGCGTGCCGGTGACGGCGACCGGGAGGTCCGGCAGGTCGGGGATGTGCTTGAGGTCGAGCGGGAAGCCGATCCGCAGGTCGGCTTGGCCCTTCACCGTCGCCGGGTCGAGCTCGACGCCCGAGAGCGCCTTGAACATCTTGGTCTGGAGCAGGGCGGCCAGCGCGTCGGCGCCTCCCGACAGGCGCAGGCCGATGTCGGCCACGACCTTGTCGGGCGCGATCTCCGGGATGACGAAGGCGCCCTCGGAAATGTTCAGGGCGCGCCCGTCGGCCATGCGGATGTCGGCGGTGACGTTCCGGATCCGGGTGGTGCGCCCGGTGATCGTGCCGGCGACGGTGCCCCGGGTCAGCGGCGGCGCGTCGGCCGAGACCTCGAGCGTCGCGTCCGAGACGCGGAAGTCGATGTGCACCGCGTTGTCCGGCATCGGGTCGCCGCGCGTCGCCGCGGCGAGCTCGGCGCCCGACATGTCGACGGTGATGTCGACCGCGTCGATGCGGCCGGCGCGCAGCTCGTCGACGAGGTAGTTGCGCGCGCCCGGCGCGATGTTCTCCGGCCAGAGCCGGAGCGCCGTGCGGGCCTCGCTGTCGCTGGCGGTGACGTGGAGGGTGAGGCCGTCGTCGTCGGCGGTGGTGCCGAGCGTGCCGCTCATGTTGCCGTGGATGCCGGCGCCGGTCATGGCGAAGCTGTCGATGGCGATGCCGCCGGCCCGGCCGGTGAGATGCCCGTCCATCGCCGAGATCGTCACCGGCTTGTCCTTGGCCGCTGCGCCGCGCAGGGTCGCGTTCCGGCTCGACAGGGTGGCGGTCCAGGCGAAGTCCTCGCCGGCCTTGGCCTCGGCCCAGGTGCCGGTGAGGTTCACGGCGTTGCCGGCGCCGAGGTAGTCGAGCCCGTCGAGCGTCATCACCCGGGCGGCCTCGTCCCAGCTGAAGGCGGCGTTCAGGCTCTCGACGGTGACCGGGTTGAAGTCCTTCTCCTCGACGAGGAAGGTCCCGTCGCTGGTGCGCAGCGTCGCCTTCATCGCCTCGATGCGACCGCCGTCGAGGGCGACGTCGGCCCGCGCCGAGAGCTTCAGGTCGGTGGTGAAGGGCAGCTTGGATTGGCCCGACAGCAGCAGCAGGTCGGTGGCCGGCAGGTCGTCGAGGGTGATGATGCCGGTGCGCCGGGTGCCGCCGGCCTCGCGCAGCGTGCCGCCGAAGCGCCATTGCCCGTGCGGTCCGTCGATGCGCAGCTCGAACAGCCGCGCGTCCTGCTTCGGGTCGCGGCCGAACAGGCCGTTGACGTGCTCGAACACCGCGCGCTCGCGGGCGTCGTCGTCGATCAGCGTCAGGCGGGCGTTGGTGATGCGGGCGCGGTCAAGCGCGCCGACGACGCCGGCGGAATCGAGCACGACGCCGAAGATCGAGGCGGTGGCGGCCGAGAGCGGCGAGACCACGCCGCGGGCCGCGTCCACGCTCGGCGGCGTGTGCGGCGAGGCGTCGCCGGGATAGGACGGCTCGGAGGCCGCGAACGCGATCGAGCCGTCGCGGTGGACGAGCGCGGTCATCTGCACGTCGCGGAACTCGATCGAGCGCGGCGACGGCGAGAGCCTCAGCAGGCTCCAGGGGTCGATGCTGACGAGGGCGAGCGGCGCGCGCACGACCAGCGCCCCTTGCGGGTTGCGGATGTCGAGCCCGCTGACGCGCAACGCCAGCGCGTTCTCGGCATCGATCTCGAGGGTGCTGTCACGCAGGTCGATGCGCCAGCCCGGCCCGATCCGGTCGGCCAGCGCAGCCGAGACCCGCGCCGACAGGCCGTCGATCTGCAGCGGTCCGTAGGCGAGGCGCATGACGCCGGCGCCGAGCCCGAGGCCGAGCACGACGACCAGGGCGGCGGCCGTCCACAGGCAGCGCCGCGTCCAGCGACGAACCGCCTTGCGCGGGCGCCCTGCGCCGGGCGTATCCTCGAGCCGGGCCGCTTCCTCAGGCATGAAGACCTTGCATCGGCGCGTTCGCGGGGCCGGACCATGCGCTCATTCTAGGACGCGACCCTTAAGCGAAGCGTTTCCGAAAGGGGACCGGCTAGCGCGCCCGTAGTGCAGGCGGCGGGCTTGCCGGCTCCGCACCAAGCAACCATCAATCGGCCGAAAGGATGGCACGATGCCCCTCGCACAAGGCGAGTACGCTCCCGACTTCACCCTTCCAGGCTCCGGCGGCAAGACGCTCGCGTTGGCCGAACAGGCCGGTCACAAGATCGTGCTCTACTTCTATCCGAAGGACGACACGAGCGGCTGCACCTTGGAAGCGCAAGCGTTCAACGCATCGCTGGCCGACTTCACCGCCGCCGACACGGTCGTGATCGGCGTCTCGCCCGACCCGGTGAAGAGCCACGACAAGTTCGCGGCCAAGTACGACCTCGCCTTCCCGCTCGTCTCCGACGAGAGCAAGGCGATGCTGGAGGCCTATGGCGTGTGGGTCGAGAAGAGCATGTACGGCCGCAAGTACATGGGCGTCGAGCGCACGACGATGCTGCTCGACCGCGAGGGCCGCATCGCGCGGATCTGGCCCAAGGTGAAGGTGCCGGGCCATGCCGCGGAGGTGCTGGAAGCCGCGCGCGCACTGAGCTGATCGCGCACCGCATCTCCGGGAGGCCGCATCTTGCGGAAGTCATGAGGGATTTTCCGGTTTCTTAACCCTGTCGGCGCTCGATGGCGGTCTTGGAACCCGGCCCCCCTCGATGAAGCTCCGCGCCATCGTTCCCCCTCGCAGGAACCGGCTTCTCGCCGCCTCCCTCGTCGTCGCCTCCCTCGTCGTCGCCACCCTCTGGGCCGCGGCGGCGAGCGGGCTGCTGTTGTTCCACGACGACCTGCTGGCCGGGTTCGTCGCCCGGCAGGGCGCGATGCAGGTGGCCTACGAGGCCCGCCTCGCCGCGCTCCAAGCCGAGCTCGACCGTGGCGGCTCGGCCCGCGCGGAGGCGCAAGACGCCGTCGCCGCGCGCCTCGACGAAGTCGCCGCGCGGCAGGCCGACCTGGAGCGCCGCCAGGCCGTGCTCACCGGTCTGGTGCGGACGACCGCGCCTGGCGCGATCGATCCGACGACGACCGGCGCCCTCCCCGGCCGAGCTCCGGCGCCCGAGCCAGACCTGGGATTGCGCGGGATCGATACGGCCCGGCCGGAACGCCGCAGCGCGCGCGACGTGGACTTGCGCCTGGCGGCGCTTGCCGGGCGGCTCGACGGCCTCGCGGCGGCGCAAGTGATCGGGCTCGATCGGATCACCGAACGGGCGGCGGGCGAGATCTGGCGCCTGCGCCGCGTCCTCGGACGGACCGGGCTCGACCTGCAGCGTCCGTTGGAGTCCGGGCTCGGCGGACCGCTGGTTCCGATCGATCCGAGCCCCTTCGCCGCGGCCGTCGCGGGCACCGTCCGCACGCTCGGTGATGCGCAGGCCCTGCGACGTCTCGCCGCCCGGCTGCCCCTCGACCGCCCGCTCCGCCGCGACCGCGGCCTCGCCAGCAGCTTCGGGCCGCGGCTCGACCCGTTCACCCGCGGTCTCGCGCTGCATACCGGCCTCGACCTCAAGGCCGAGATGGGCGAGCCGGCCTTCGCCACCGCCCCAGGCCGCATCGTCTCGGCGGAGCCGGCCGGCGGCTACGGCAACATGGTGGAGATCGATCACGGACACGGCGTCGTCACGCGCTTCGCGCACCTAGCGCGCTTCGACGTGCGCCCCGGGCAATGGCTCCGCGCCGGCGACCTCGTCGGCCGCGTCGGCTCGACCGGCCGCTCCACCGGCGCGCACCTGCATTACGAGACGCGGATCGACGGCGAGCCGGTGGACCCGCAGGGGTTCCTGGAAGCGGGGCGGGAACTGGCGGAGGGCGAGCCGTAGAACGCCTCCTCCCCGGAGAGGAGGAGGGAAGGCGCCTACGCCTCAGTCGATGTCCTCGACCTTCTCGGTCGCGCCGTACAGCCGCTGCGCCAGCGAGGCTTCGATGAACGGGTCGATGTCGCCGTCGAGCACTTCGTCCGGGTCGGTCGACTGCGTGCCGGTGCGCAGGTCCTTCACGAGCTGGTAGGGCTGCAGCACGTAGGAGCGGATCTGGTGGCCCCAGCCGATGTCGGTCTTGGAGGCGGCCTCGGCGTTGGCCTTCTCCTCGCGCTTCTTCAGCTCGGCCTCGTACATGCGGGCGCGCAGCATGTTCCAGGCGGTGGCCCGGTTCTTGTGCTGCGACCGCTCCTGCTGGCACGCCACCACGATCCCGGTCGGGTTGTGGGTGATGCGCACCGCCGAATCGGTGGTGTTGACGTGCTGGCCGCCCGCGCCCGACGAACGGTAGGTGTCGATCCGGCAGTCGGATTCCTTGATCTCGATCTCGATCCGGTCGTCGATCACCGGATAGACCCAGACCGAGGCGAAGCTGGTGTGCCGCCGCGCGCTCGAATCGTAGGGTGAGATCCGCACCAGGCGGTGTACGCCGGATTCGGTCTTGAGCCAGCCGTAGGCGTTGTGGCCCTTGATCAGGAGCGTGGCGCCCTTGATCCCGGCCTCTTCGCCGTCCGACCACTCGACGATGTCGACCTTGTACTTCCGGCGCTCGGCCCAGCGGCCGTACATGCGCTGGAGCATGTTGGCCCAGTCCTGGCTCTCGGTGCCGCCGGCGCCGGCATGGACCTCGAGATAGGTGTCGAAGCCGTCGGCCTCGCCGGACAGGAGCGTCTCGACCTGCCGGCCGGCCGCCTGCTTCTCGACGCCGAGGATCGTGGCCTCGCCCTCGCGGATGGAGGCGTCGTCGCCCTCGGCTTCGCCGAGCTCGATCAGCATCGCCCCGTCGTCGAGGTCCTGCTCGAGCTTGCGGATCGCGGCCACGGCTTCGTCGAGCTGCTGGCGCTCGCGCATCACCTTCTGGGCGGCGTCGGCGTCGTTCCACAGCTCCGGGTTCTCGGAGGCAGCGTTCAGCTCCGCGAGGCGTTTATCGACGGTATCCCAGTCAAAGATGCCTCCTCAGCAGTCCGATCGACTGCTTGGCGGCATCCGAGGCTTGCTCGATCTCGGCGCGCATTTCGAGGGTGTGTCGCTTGTGTTGTGGGCTCTGAAGGGGTCGTGCCGGGTGATACCGGGGCAGGCCGGCCCTGTAAACGGCCTCTCGCCCCGCCTTGCGACGCCAGGGCGCGCCGGAGGGCGTGAAACCGCGGGCGGCTCGCGCGTTGGTCGGGGATTTTCCAGCCCGACCGGAGCGCCGAACGATGACGAAGGCCCAAGATCACGCGAAGAAGGATGACACCAAGCACGACACGAAGAAGGACGAGGCGAAGCACGACCACGAGCAGACGGGGAAGGATTTCGACGCGGCGGTGAACATGACGCCTGCCGCCCTGAAGAAGCACCTCGACTCCGAGGCGAGCCGATCGGTCGGGCAGAAGGACGGCGGCGGCGAGGCGACCGGGCACAAGGAGGGCCGCCGCATCCTCGAGATCAAGGCCAAGAAGAAGGCCGAGCTCACCGACGACGACTACGCCCACATGCAGAAGGTCGTGGGCTACGTCCGACGCCACCTCGCGCAAGGGGGCGAGTCGCGCAACGATCCCGAATCCGCCTGGTCGCTGTCGCTGATGAACTGGGGCCACGACCCGTCGAAGGACTGATCCGGCCCTGCGGCGCGCAAGCGATCGACGCGCCGCCGGCGCCCGCCGTCAGTGTCCGCCGTAGCCCGGGATCCAGGCCGGCGCCAGGACGTAGCGGCGCTTGGCGCGGGAGTCGGCGCGGCCCTCCATCAGGCCGCTGTCGTAGTAGTTGAAGCCGGTGATGCCGAAGCCGCCGCCGTTCATCACCTGCGGCACGGCGATCGCCGGGACCGCGAGGTCCGGGCGCTGGGGCGGGACGATCGGACGGTTGGCCACGTCGACCTGCAACACCGTCGGGCCGTCCGGCCCCTGGAACACGTAGGCCCCGGACTGGGCCTGCGCGGCGCCTGTGCCGACGATCGCGAAGAGGCCGGTGACGAGGCCGGCAGCGAGGCCGTGTCGAAGGAAGGGGTTCATTCGCGTACTCCGTCGCTGGGGGCCGGCTTCGATCGTCGGGGCACCATGCCCGATGCGGACCGACATGTCCGTCGGCGCGACGCGCGGGCCGCGCCTTCGTCCCGGGAAATCCGGCCGGGACCGTCGCCGGTCAGCCCTTCGAGCGCAGCACGACCACGGGTTGCCGAGCGATCGGCTTGCAGGTGGTCTCGAAGGCGTTGAGCACCAGCGGGCGCGAGTCGCAGGCGAAGGCCGCGTCGGGCCCGGGCGCCGGGATCGGATCGCGGGCGACGATCGGGTTCGGCGCGCAGGCCGAGGCGGCTGCCGCCAGCAGCAGGGCGGCGGGCAGGGACAGGCGACGCATGCGGGCCTCGGTGACGCGGGAACGGATCATTGCCGGAGACCCTGCGCACCCGGGCGGCGGCTGACAACCGCCTCGGGCCCGCGCGCCGTGCTTTGGCCGGGCGTGTCGCCCGGCCGCAACAACCGCCCTCGGCCGAACGGACGCTTCGGGCGATCAGGCGCTCTTGGCCAGGGGCACGACGTTGTGCAGCGTCTTGTCCGCGGTCTCGAGGAAGCGGCGGACGTTGCGCGCGGCCTGCCGGATGCGCTGCTCGTTCTCGACCAGCGCGATGCGGACGTAGTCGTCGCCGAACTCGCCGAAGCCGATGCCCGGCGCCACCGCCACGTCGGACTTTTCCAGCAGCAGCTTCGAGAACTCCAGGCTGCCCATCTCCTTGAACTTCTCCGGGATCGGCACCCAGGCGAACATCGAGGCGGCGGGCGCCGGGATCTTCCAGCCGGCCTTGCCGAAGGACTCGACCAGCGCGTCGCGGCGCTTCTTGTAGATCGCCCGCATCTCGTGGATGCAGTCGTCCGGGCCGTTGAGGGCGGCGGTGGCGGCCACCTGGATCGGCGTGAAGGCGCCGTAGTCGAGGTAGGACTTCACGCGGCTGAGCGCCGCCAGCAGGCGCTCGTTGCCGACCGCGAAGCCCATGCGCCAGCCGGCCATGGAATAGGTCTTGGACAGGGAGGTGAACTCCACCGTCACGTCGATCGCGCCCGGCACCTGCAGCACCGAGGGCGGCGGCTCGCCGTCGAAGTAGACCTCGGCGTAGGCGAGGTCCGACAGCAGGATGATCTCGTGGCGCTTCGCGAAGGCGACGAGGTCGCGGTAGAAATCCAGCGTCGCGACGTAGGCCGTCGGGTTCGACGGATAGCAGACCACCAGCGCCACGGGCTTCGGGATCGAGTGCGCCATGGCGCGCTCCAGGGCCGGGAAGAACGCGGGCGTCGGCTCGGCCGGGACGGAGCGGATCACGCCGCCCGCCATCAGGAAGCCGAAGGCGTGGATCGGGTAGCTCGGGTTCGGCACCAGCACCACGTCGCCGGGCGCGGTGATCGCCTGCGCCATGTTGGCGAAGCCCTCCTTCGAGCCCAGCGTCGCGACGACCTGGGTGTCCGGGTTCAGGCTCACGCCGAAGCGGCGCTGATAATAGCCGGCCTGGGCGCGGCGGAGGCCCGCGATGCCCTTCGAGGCCGAGTACCGGTCCGTGCGCGGACGCCCGGCCGTCTCGCACAGCTTGGCGATGACGTGCTTGGGGGCGTCGAGGTCGGGGTTGCCCATCCCGAGGTCGATGATGTCGGCGCCGTTGGCGCGGGCGGCGGCCTTGATCCGATTGACCTGCTCGAACACGTAAGGCGGCAGGCGCTTGATGCGGTGAAAATCGGTCATGGCCATCTGTCCATCGGCGCGGATCCCGCGGGGCGGCACGGGCGGCCCCGACGGGTGGCGGTCGGCCTCTCTACCATCGAAGCGGGCCGCCGCCGACCCCGAATCGCTGACTTATTGTGCCGGCTGCGCCGGCGCGCTCGCGGGCTTCGTCGCCTTGCCGGCGCTCTCGGCCGCCCGGCCCTTCGATTCGTTGCGGCCGCGGGCGCCCTCGAGCTCGGCCTCCAGCGCCTTCTGGCTCTCGGCCGACTTCGCCCGCACGGGACGGGCCGGGGCCGACACGCCCACCGGCATGAATTCGGGGTCCGCCTTCGAGCGCGAGTTCGCGACGAAGTCCGGCGCCGCGACTGGCTTCGGGCCGTAGCCGGCCTCGACCGCGAGCGTCTTGATCGGCGAGAGGTCGGAGGAGCAGGCGCCGGTCGCCGCCGCAGCGCAGAGCGCGAGCGCGCCGAGCAGCCGGCGGACTGCACCAGCGCGCCCGGCGGAGCCGGCCGGATGCGACGGCCTGCCCGGGGACGTCGTAACCGGGTTCGGAACCTTGTCGGACGTTGAGTTCATACCGCAGATATATCGCCGTTCGCGCCTGCCGCGCTGGGCAAATCAGGGGTTGGCGCGTTAATTTGTCGGAAACGAGGCTCGGACCGTCCCAAGGGCGGGCGCTCGGGTCCGCCGCGCCGACGGCGCGGAGGGAAGCTGGGAGTGGATCACGCGTGACGACGCAGCCGACGACGCCCGCGATGCCCGATTTCGAGGCCCTGTCGCGCAACGCGGGCCAGTTCATGGAGGAGCTCGGCCGCGCCGCCGCGCGCTACGTCGCCCCCGAGGACGGGCTGCCGGTGCAGCCCAAGCCGCCCCAGGAAGCCAGCGACCTCGTGCGGACGCTGGGGACGATCGCCGAGACCTGGCTCTCCGACCCGAAGCGGACGCTGGAGGCGCAGACCAAGCTCAGCGAGGCCTTCGTCGCCCTGTGGGGCTCGACCTGGTTCCGGCTTCAGGGCCGCGAGGCGCCGCCGGTGGCGCAGCCCGAGCCGAAGGATGCGCGGTTCTCGGACGCGGAATGGTCGTCGAACCCGTATTTCGACTTCATCAAGCAGGGCTACCTGATCACCACGCGCTGGGCCGAGGGCTTGGTGAACGAGGCCGAGGGCATCGACGACCACACACGGCACAAGGCGCAATTCTACCTGCGCCAGCTTGCCGGCGCGCTCTCGCCCTCGAACTTCGTGATGACCAACCCGGAGCTGATCCGGCACACCTTGCAGGAGAACGGCGCCAACTTGGTGCGCGGCATGAAGATGCTGCAGGAGGACATCCAGGCCGGGTCGGGCGAGCTGCGGGTGCGCCAGACCGACCGCGACGCCTTCAAGTTCGGCGTCGACGTGGCGGTGACGCCGGGCGAGGTGGTGTTCCGCAACGACCTGATGGAGCTGATCCAGTACGCGCCGCGCACGGAGACGGTGCTGAAGCGCCCGTTCCTGATCGTGCCGCCGTGGATCAACAAGTTCTACATCCTCGACCTCAACCCGGCCAAAAGCCTGATCGGCTGGATGGTCGACCAGGGGCTGACCGTCTTCGTGATCTCCTGGGTGAACCCGGACGAGCGTCACCGCGACAAGGACTTCGAGTCCTACATGCGCGAGGGCATCGAGGCGGCGATCGACGCGATCGGCGTTTCCACCGGCGAGACCGAGGTGGCTGCGGCCGGCTACTGCGTCGGCGGAACGCTGCTCGCGGTGACGCTCGCCATGCAGGCCGCCACCGGAAACACGCGGATCAAGAGCGCCACCTTCCTCACGACGCAAGTCGACTTCACCCATGCCGGCGACCTGAAGGTCTTCGCCGACGAGGGCCAGATCCGGCAGATCGAGACCCAGATGGCCGAGCGCGGCTACCTCGACGGCGCCAAGATGGCCAACGCCTTCAACATGCTGCGCCCGAACGACCTGATCTGGTCCTACGTCGTCAACAACTACGTGAAGGGCAAGGCGCCGAGCGCCTTCGACCTGCTGTACTGGAACGCCGACGCCACCCGGATGCCGGCGGCGAACCACGCCTTCTACCTGCGCAACTGCTACCTCGAGAACAACCTCGCGCAGGGGAAGATGGTGCTCGGCAACATCCGCCTCGACCTGAAGAAGGTCACGGTGCCGGTGTTCAACCTCGCCACCCGCGAGGACCACATCGCGCCGGCGATCTCGGTGTTCGAGGGCTCGTCGAAGTTCGGCGGCCCGGTCGACTACGTGCTGGCCGGTTCCGGCCACATCGCCGGCGTGGTCAACCCGCCAGCCAAGCCGAAATACGGCTACTGGACCGGCGGCAAGGCGGAAGGGCGCCTGGAGGACTGGATCTCCGCGGCCACCGAGACCAAGGGCTCGTGGTGGCCGTACTGGTTCCAGTGGCTGGAGGCCCAGGCCCCCGAGCGGGTGCCCGCGCGCAAGCCGGGCGGCGACGCCCTGCCCTCGCTGGCGCCGGCGCCCGGCACCTACGTGCGCATGAAAGCCTGACGACGGCCTAATCGCCGCCTTGGCCGGTTCCTGCGTAGGTCCGGGACGGCTCCGCCCCGGACCGGTCGTTCGGGCCTCAGTACTTGCGGACGAGCGGGACGGGCGCGGGGGCCGCCGGGGCGTCGAAGGTGTAGCGGAAGCCCACTGAGACGATGTCCGCGCTGCCGTCTACGAGACCGGCGAAGACGATGTTGCCGGTGTTGTAGTCGCGGCCCGGTCCGGCGAGGATTCGGCTGCGCTCCACGAACAGGTGCGAGTAGGCCAGCGTCAGCAGGAGCTTGTCGCTCCAGCGGTAGCTGCCGCCGACGGCGAGGTTGACGCGGTCCCCGTCGGGCAGCCGCACCGAACGGTTCGAGAAGTCGATCGGCGACTGCTCGTAGGAGACGCCCGCGCGCACGGTCAGGGCCGGCGACCAGTCGTATTCGCCGCCGATCGAATAGGTGTAGCCGTCCTTGTAGTTGAGCGGCAGGAAGCTGACCGGCACGTTGCGGGCCTCGGACACGATGCCGACGGTGCCGAGCCTCGACCAGTTGTCCCACTCGAAGCCGAGGTTCATCCGGAAGTTCGGAGCCAGCGACTGCGTCAGGCCGACGCTGAGTTTTTCGGGGGTGTTGAGGTTCGAGCGGACCTGGCCGGCGAGCGGCGCCAGCGCCACCAGCGGCACGCCGATGGACCCTTCGATGTCGTGATGCACCGAGGAGCGATAGCCCACGCCGATGGCGGTGCCGGCCCAGGGCGTCACCAGCACGCCGGCGGTGAAGCCCACGCCCCAGGAATCGCCCTTGAGGAAGCTGCTCGGATACGCCGTCGGGGACAGGCCCGGGATCGGCAGCGCCTGCCGCAGGGTCAGGCGGAAATACTCGATGTTCGGGCCGGCGGCGACCGACAGCCAATCGTTGACCTTGAAGCCGACGACCGGGTTGAAGGCGAGCGAGAAGATCCGGTTGGAGCGGCCGTAGACCTCGCCGGCCCAGGTCTGCTGCGGCTTCGTCACGAGGCCGAACGGCGCGCCGGTCTGGATGCCGATCCAGAGGCGGTCGTTGAGCTGGTAGGCGGTGGCGCTCGAGGGCAGCACGGCGCCCTGCCCGATCTCGCCCGATCCGCCGAGGCCGATGAAGCCCGGATTGGTCGGGGTCGTCGGCGTGATCTTACCGGACAGGCCGACATACGTGAGGTTCTGCTCGGTGACCCAGCCGGGACGCATCGTCACCACGGCGGGGTTCCAGAACATCGAGGACACGCCGCCGCCGCCGGAGGCCGCGCCGGCATCGGCCATGCCGACCGCGATGGCGCTCTGCTCGCGCAATCCGAAGGCGCCGGCCTGGGCGCCCGCCGTGCCGATCATCAACGCGGCCGCCGAAACGCCGGCCGTCGCGAATGCGCGCAATGTCTTTGCCATGGTCGTCTCCCCATACGATCCGGCGGTGCACTCGTTCGGTGCCGCCCATTCGGGCCGTCGCCTCGGTTAAATCTGTGCCAATATTCGGCAGGAGACACAACGCCCGACAGTCGCTAAATTTTATCAGTATAAATTGATAAAAATACTAGTTTTAATATTCTTAGATTTGTAGATCGGTTGAAACGAAGGTATCCACCAATCTTCGTTCATATGTAAACGATCTGCGGTAGCGTACAGGACTATTTACCCTTTGCGCCGCCGGGCGTCTTTGGGCGAGCCATGTGCGCTTTCTGCCACATGCCGGCACCCGCCTCCGGTGCACCCTTTGTCCCGGATGGCTCCCGCCGGATATTCCAGGGCGCCATCGCCGACGACGGGGGCGCCGGCCTCGTCACGCTTGACCCGGCTGCCACGACACCCACCTTCCTGCGCACGAGGTTGCGGAACGCAGGGAGTGGACGGACGATGAAACTGGTTCGGCACGGTGCGACCGGCGACGAGAAGCCGGGTCTGATCGACGGCGGCGGCGGACTGCGCGACCTATCCGGCGTCCTGCGCGACATCGCCGGGCCGGGCCTCTCGCCCGAATCCCTCGACCGGCTCCGCCTGATCGACCCTGAGACGCTGCCCCTGCTGCCGGAATCCACCCGGCTCGGCCCCTGCGTCGGCGGCACCCGCAACTTCGTGGCGATCGGCCTCAACTTCGCCGACCACGCCGCCGAGACCGGCTCGCCGATCCCGTCCGAGCCGATCGTGTTCAACAAGGCGCCGTCCTGCATCGTCGGCGCCAACGACACCGTGATCATCCCCAAGGGCTCGGCCAAGACCGATTGGGAGGTCGAGCTCGCCGTCGTGATCGGCTCCCGCGCCTCCTACGTCCACGCCAACGAGGCGCTGAACTACGTGGCCGGCGTCTGCATCTGCAACGACGTCTCCGAACGCGAATGGCAGATGGAGCGCGGCCCGACCTGGACGAAGGGCAAGGGCTGCCCGACCTTCGGGCCGCTCGGGCCGTGGCTGGTGACGCTCGACGAGGTGCCCGACCTCGGCAGTCTCGCGATGAGCCTCGACGTGAGCGGGCAGCGCATGCAGACCGGCTCCACCGCGACGATGATCTTCGATGTGCCGCAGCTCGTCGCGTACGTCTCGCACTTCATGATGCTGGAGCCCGGCGACGTGATCACGACCGGCACCCCGCCGGGCGTCGGACTCGGCATGAAGCCGCCGCGCTACCTCAAGGCCGGGGACGAGATGGTGGTGCGCATCGATCGCCTCGGCGAGCAGCGCCAGCCGGTGATCGCCTTCGACGACTGGACCGCGAAGGTCTCGGCCGGCGAGCCGACGAACTGACGCTCTTCTCTTCCGGTGCTGACGCCGCGGTCGGTGACGATCCGCTATCGACTTCGTGAACGTCCTCTGCACAGAAGGCTCGACCTTTCGGAGGACGCCTTCACGTGAGCATCGGTCTGATCGCCCTCCTCGACGATGTCGCCGGGATCGCCAAGGTGGCCGCGGCCTCCCTCGACGACGTCGCCGGCCAGGCGGCTAAGGCCGGGGTGAAGGCCGCCGGCGTGGTGATCGACGACGCGGCGGTGACGCCGCGCTACGTCGTCGGCTTCGCCGCCGAGCGCGAGTTGCCGATCGTCGCCAAGATCGCGGTCGGCTCGCTGCGCAACAAGCTGCTGTTCCTGACGCCGGCCGCCCTGGCGCTCGGCGCCTTCGCGCCCTGGACGATCACCCCGCTGCTCATGCTCGGCGGCGCCTACCTCTGCTACGAGGGAACCGAGAAGGTCTACGAGGCGCTGGTCCCCCATGCCGGCCACGCGCACGACGCCCAGCCCGACGCCGGCGGCGACGGCCGGGCGATGGAGGACCGCAAGGTCTCGAGCGCGATCAAGACCGACTTCATCCTGTCGGCCGAGATCATGGCGATCACGCTGGCCGCGCTCCCCGAGGGCGGCGTCGTCACCAAGGCTGCCGTGCTCGCTTTGGTGGCCGTCGGCATCACCGCCTTCGTCTACGGCGCGGTGGCGCTGATCGTGAAGGCGGACGACGCCGGCATGGCGATGGCCGCGAGCACGTCGAGATCCGCGTTCGGAAGTTTCGTCCGCGCCCTCGGGCGGGGCATCGTCAAGGGAATGCCGCCCTTCCTCGCGCTGCTGGCGATCGTCGGCACCGCGGCGATGATCTGGGTCGGCGGCGGCATCCTGGTCCACGGGCTCGAGACCTACGGCCTGCCGCAGGTCGCCCACGCCCTGCACGCGGCCTCCAGCGCGGTCGCCGGCGCGCTGCCGCCCGCCCTGTCGGGCTTCGTCGAATGGCTTGTCACGGCCGCCGGCTCCGGCGTGGTCGGCCTCGTCGTCGGCGGCCTGCTGATTCCGCTGACGAGTTTCGTGATCGCGCCGGCCTGGCACGGCCTGTCGCGCCTGCGTGGGGCTTCCGCCCGAGCCTGACGGCTTGATTTTCGTCCGCGGATTCGCCTCATGGGCGCATGATGCTGACGACCTCCGCCCCCGCCGCCCCTGCCATCCGCCACGATTGGACGGTCGAGGAGATCCGCGCGATCCACGACCTGCCGCTGCTCGACCTCGTGTTCCGGGCGGCTTCCGTGCATCGCGCCCACAATGATCCGGCCGACATCCAGCGGGCCTCGCTCCTCTCGATCAAGACCGGGGGCTGCCCGGAGGATTGCGCCTACTGCCCGCAATCGGCCCACCACAAGGGCACTGGCATGGCCAAGGAGCGCCTGATGCCGGTGGACGCGGTGCTGCGCGAGGCGGCCGAGGCGAAGGCCGCCGGGGCGCACCGGTTCTGCATGGGCGCGGCCTGGCGCCAGCCGAAGGACGGGCCGGAATTCGACGCGGTGCTCGCCATGGTCCGCGGCGTGCGGGGCATGGGCATGGAGGCCTGCGTGACCCTGGGCATGCTGACGCCGTCGCAGGCCGGGCGCCTCGCCGAGGCGGGGCTCACCTCCTACAACCACAACCTCGACACCGGCCCGGACTTCTACGAGGACATCATCTCGACCCGGACCTACGCCGACCGCCTCCAGACCTTGGAGAACGTCCGCGAGGCCGGCATCGGCCTGTGCTGCGGCGGCATCGTCGGGATGGGCGAGGGCGTGACCGACCGGGCCGCGATGCTTCAGGTGCTGGCCAACCACGCGCCGCATCCCGAGAGCGTGCCGATCAACGCGCTGGTCGCCGTCGAGGGGACGCCGCTGGAGGACCGCCCGCCGGTCGACCCGCTCGACCTCGTGCGCATGTGCGCGACGGCGCGGATCGTGATGCCGAAGGCGCGGGTGCGCCTCAGCGCCGGCCGCAAGGGGCTGACCCGCGAGGCGCAGATCCTGTGCTTCCTCGCCGGCGCCAACTCGATCTTCTACGGCGAGCGCCTGCTGACCACCGCCAACAACGAGACCGATTCCGACGCCGCGCTCCTGCGCGACATCGGCATCACGGTCGCCGCGCCGATGATGGAAGCCGCCGAGTAGGGCTTAGGCCGCGGCGGCGTCGGGCAGGACGATCCGGAACCGGGTACCTTCCGTTCCGGGATCGAGCGACAGCGTCCCGCCGTTCAGGCGCACCAGCTCGGAGGCGATGGCGAGGCCGAGCCCGGTCCCGCCCGAGCGCATCGAGCCCTGGAACGCCTCGAACAGGTGCTCCATGGCCCGCGCCGGCAGGCCCGGCCCGTTGTCGCTCACCAGGATCGTCACCGCGTCCGCGCTTTCGCGTCCGGCCGCGATGCGCACCTCGGGCGCGGCCATGTCGGCCTCTGTGAAGTCGTGGGCCTGGACGGCGTTGCGCACCAGGTTTCCCACCGCCCGCGCGATCTGCTCCGAATCGGCGAACACGGTCAGATCGGGGGCGACCTCGGTGACGACCCGCACCCGGCCGTGGGCGGAGAGCGCCGCAAGGTCGGCGAGTTCGGCCATCACCGGAGCCAGCGCGAATTCGCGGCTCTGCGGCGTGCGCTCGGCGGCCCGCCCGTAGGCGAGCGTCGCCTCGCAGAATCGGATCGCCCGGCCCAGGGTCGCCACGAGGCGCGGCGCGACCCGCTGCACCGTCGGGTCGGAGATGTCCTCCAGGCGGTCGCCGAGGAGCTGCGCCCCGGTGAGCAGGTTGCGCAGCTCGTGGTTGATCTTGGCGACCGAGAGCCCGAGCTCGGCGAGCCGCCGCTTCTGGCGGAGCTGGTCGGCCAGCGTCCGCTGCATCCGCGCCAGCGCGGTTTCGGCGAGCCCGATCTCGTCGCTGCGGCTCGTGGGCGCGATGACCCGGTCGGCGCCCTCCGGGTCGTCGGCGAAGGCGGTGATGTTGCGCGCCAGCCGCCGCACCGGCCGCACGATAAGGGTCTGCAGCACGAAGAAGACGAGGCCGGCGGCCGCCGTCGCGATGATGAGCGAGGACACCGCCAGCCGAATCGCGAAGTCGACCACCGCCTGCTTCAGCGGCGCGTCGTCGAGGAGGATCTCGACGAGGTCGAAGCCCTCCCAGCCTTGGCCGACGACGCGGATCGGGTCGTCGACCGGTTCGGTGAGCGTCCGCCAGGCGCCGCGGATGGCGCACAGGATCGTCTGCTTGCGCAGGTCGACCGTGTCCGAGACCCGCTCCGGCACCGGGTCGATCGACAGGAGCTGGCGGGTGTCGCCGTCGCGGACCGCGATCGCGCGGGCGCCGACGCCGGCGAGCAGGCGCCGGGCGAGTTCGTCGGGCACCGGGTGCCCCTCGCTGGCGTCGAGGACGAGGGCGGCGACCTGCGCCGCGCTGATCCGGTCGGACAGCCAGGACAGGCGGTAGTTCGCCACCGCCGGCACGAAGATCAGGACCTCGATCGTGGCGACGAAGGCGACGGTGACGAGGAAGAGCCGGCCGGAAAGGCCGAGGTGCCGAAGCCAGCGCGTCGATCGCGGCCGCGCCGCTGCCGGCGCCGCGGGCTCGATCGTCGGCGACTCGGTCGGTTGCGTGTCTGAGCGTGCGACCACTGCTGTCCCGGCCCCGGAAAGCGCGGCGACCCCGTGCCCCTTCGCGAACGTCCCGACGCCGCCCGCATCCCGGCCGGGACGGCGGCATCGACAAGCCTCGTAGCGCGCGCGCCTGCGAAGCGTCGAGGGGGCATCGCCAGTGGGACCGGCGTCGGCGCGCGTTTTCAGTACGCAAACGCGAGGGTCGGCGCGGGTCTCCCGGTCAGTGCGCGCCGCGCCGGACGAAGCGCCGGCGCAGGACGATCGAGAGCAGCGCGAACAATCCGAGGCCGCCGAGGCCGACCACCATGCGCGGCGTGACCAGGGCGCGGAAGCTCAAGGCGTTCTCGCAATCGGTGCCGCCGGCCGAGAGGCACGCCACCTTCGCGTCCGCATGCGCGGCGACCACGTCCTCGATGCCGGCGCCGGTGGCGGCGTAGACGAAGGCTCCCGGCAGCAGGCCGCAGGCGGTCGCCAGCACGAAGGTGCGCAGCGCGACGCCGAAGGCGGCCGGGGCGAGGTTGGTCATCCAGAACGGGAACAGCGGCAGCAGCCGAAGGAACACGACGTAGCCGAAGGCGTCGTCGCGGAACCCCTCGGCCAGCGTCCCGAGCCGCGGCCCGGCCACCCGCCGCAGCAGGTCCGAGGCCGGCCCGCGGCCGATCGAGAACACGATCGCGGCGCCGGTGGTGGCGGCGCAGACCGCGACGAGGGCGCCGGCGACGATGCCGAACAGGAAGCCGCAGACCATCGTCAGGATCAGCGTCGCCGGCACCGAGACGACGACGGCGGCGACGTAGACCAGGTAGGCGAGCACCAATGCGCGCGGACGGTCGGCCTCGACGAAGGCGCGCAGCCATTGCCGCGACTCCAGCAGCCGGTCTAGGCTCAGGAGCTGCGACGCGCCCGAGACCAGCACCGCGATCGAGAGCGCCACCAGCAGGGCGAGCGGCAACCAGCGCAGCAGCCGGCGCCGGGCTGAGGGCGGAGGACCGGGCGGCGTCGCGCCGTCCGCGATCACGCGGGCTTTCGCATCCGCAGGATCTTGAAGAACCCGCCCGGGAAGGTCGGCGCGACGCCGATGAACTCGGCGCCGTTGCGCCGCGCCCAGGCCTCGATCCGCGTCGACTTGAAGTCCGAAGACCAGCCGATCTTGGTGCAGAGCGGCGCGACGATCTCCTCGACCTTGGCCACCGGCCCCTCGGTCTGCCCGAAATGGTTGGCGAGCACGATGCCGCCACCGGGCCGGACCACCCGCAGGAACTCGGACAAAGCCGCTTCCGGGTCGGGCACGAGGGTGATCAGGAACTGCGCCACCACCGCGTCGAACGAGGCGTCGGCGTAGCCGAGGCGGCACACGTCCATCACCTGCAGGCCCTTCACGTGGGAAAGGCCGCGGCGCTGCACCTTGCGGCGCGCCCGCTTCAGCATGTCCTCGGAGAGGTCCACGCCGCAGACGAAGCTGGTGCGCGGGTAGTAGCCGAGCGACAGGCCGGTGCCGACGCCGGCCTCGAGGATCCGCGGGCCGCTCTCGGCGGCGGCGGCCACCGCTGCGCGGGCCGCCGGCTCGGTGAGCTTGTCGTAGACCACGTCGTAGACCGGCGCCCAGCGGGCATAGGCCTTGCGCATCAGGGCGGTGCTCGGCCCGGCCTCCGGCTCGCTCAGCATTCAGGTTCTCTCGTGATTTTCGAGGGGATGATCGGTTCGGGCCGCGGCGGATCGGGCGGCTCTTATCAGGCAGCTCTTGTATCAGGCGGCTTTCGCGGCGTCCGCCGAGGCGGCGGCCACCCGCCGGATCGTACCGCCGCCAAGGACCTGCGCACGCGGGGACTCGTCGGCGTAGATCGCGCAGGCCTGCCCCGGCGAGACTCCATCCTCGGGGACGGCCAGGACGACCTCGGCGGTGTCGGTCGCGGGGTCGTAGTCGAGCCGCGCGGGGCGGGGCTCGCGGGTCGAGCGCACCCGCACCGCGACGGCCATGTCAGCGACGGGACCCGGAGCGCCGAGCCAGTTCACTTCCGTCAGCCGGATGCGGTGCGTCGCCAGCGCCGCCCGCGGGCCCACCACAACGCGGGCGGTGTCGGGCTCCAGCCGGACCACGTAGAGCGGCTCGGGCGAGGCCAGGCGCAGGCCCCGCCGCTGCCCGACGGTGTAGTGGATGATGCCCTCGTGACGCCCGAGGGCGTGGCCGTCGAGATCGACGATCTCGCCGGGGCGCGCGGCGTCGGGGCGGAGCCGCGCGATCACGTCGGCGTAGCGGCCCTGCGGCACGAAGCAGATGTCCTGGCTGTCGGGCTTCTCGGAGACGACGAGCTCGAGCTCGCGCGCCAGCCGCCGGGTCTCGTCCTTCGGCAGCTCGCCGAGGGGGAAGCGCAGGAAGTCGAGCTGACTTTGCGTGGTGGCATAGAGGAAGTAGCTCTGGTCGCGCGCCGGATCGAGGGCGCGATAGAGCGCGCGACGACCGCCCTCCCCCGGCAGCGCCTGGCTCGCGACGTAATGGCCGGTGGCAAGGCAGTCGGCGTCGAGGTCGCGCGCGGTGGCGAGCAGGTCGCGGAACTTGATCGAGCGGTTGCACTCGACGCAGGGGATCGGCGTCTCGCCGGCGAGGTAGCTCTCGGCGAACCGGTCGATCACCGCGTCGCGGAAGCGGTCCTCGTAGTCGAGGACGTAGTGCGGGATGCCGATGCGTTCGGCGACGCGCCGGGCGTCGTGGATGTCCTGGCCGGCGCAGCAGGCGCCCTTGCGATGCGTCGCAGCGCCGTGATCGTAGAGCTGCAGGGTGATGCCGACGACGTCGTAACCCTGGCGCTTCAGCAGCCCGGCCACGACGGAGGAATCGACGCCGCCGGACATGGCGACGACGACGCGCGTCTCGTGCGGAGGCTTGGCAAGGTCGAGGGAATTCATGGCGCCGGTTCTGACGGCGGCGCGGGCCTTCTTAAGGTCCCGCCGCCCAGGGCTGTCTATAGTGTGTGTCGCCCGGCGTTTCCAGGGCGCGGCCCGCTCCGCGGGCGCCTTGAGCCGGCAAGTCCTGCCGGGCACACGGCAGCAACCGCCCTCGCCCACCGCGCGAACTGCTCGATCGGTCTCAGAAAAATCAAACTTATCAGTGCCTTGAACAATTTCCGGCGCTGGCCTGCCGTTTGCTCCTATCGGTGGAGGAGGCCGGGCATGGCAGTTGGGACGATGGATTTCGTGGATGCGACCGCGTGGGCCTCCGCCCGCACGGCGACGCGCGACACGACGGATGCGGCGGCGGCCCGCGCCCGCTTCGGCCGCGACCTCGACGCGGCGACCGCCAGGGACGACGCCCAGGCCCGCAACGCCGGCGAGCGTGGGCGCAGCGCCGACGCGGCCGCGCTCGGACGCGCCGACCGCGCTAAAGCTGCCGACCTCGCCGCAGCCGACGCCAAGGCCGCCCGGCCGGCGGGCCAATCCGCTGCTGCGACCCGCGACGCGCCCGCCGCGCCGGCAAAGGCCAGCCCACATCGGACGGGTTTTGGGACGCCGCGTCCCGCGACGGCTTCGACAGGACCCGTCACCCGCGACGCCGATACGGCGCGGCCCACGGCCGACGCGCCATCCGAGACGAAGCCGGCTACCGTCCAGGACGCCGCGGCGCCCCCGCCCACGGAAGCGGCGAAGCTCGAGGGCGGCCCCTCCGCGTCGGACCACGGCAAGGCGGAGCTTGCCGCGGCGGCGCCCGAGGACGCCAAGGCGAAGGCCGAGGCGCCGTCATCCGACACGAAGGCCTCTGATGCGAAGACTGCCGAGGCGAAGGCGCCGGAGATCCAGCTCGCTGCGCCGACGATCGCGCTCATCCTAGATGCTCCGCCTCCATCACCACCGGCGCCGACCGGCCGCTCCGCGACGCCGCCCGCCACTACTGCAGGCGCAGCGGCGGCCGTCGGCATCGCCGGGACGGCAGCGGGCGCCGCTCCGGCCGAGGCCGCCGGCCGGCCGGGCGCTGCGGCGAGCGCGAAGGGCGACGACGCGGTCGCGGGAACGGATGCAGGTGCCGCGCCTGCGACTAAGGCCGACCTGTTCGCCGCGCTGACCGATGTGGCCTCGGCCGGGCCCGGCACCCCGGATCCGGTCGCCAGGACCCAGGCCGCGTCTTCTGGTCAGGCGTCGGCCGCCGCGGACAAGGCTCCGGTCGCGGCGGCCGCGCCGCCCGTGCCGCTCGGACAAGTCCCGATGACGATCGGACTGCGCTCGCTCGCCGGTTCGAGCGAGTTCCAGATCCGGCTCGATCCGCTTGAGCTCGGCCGCGTCGACGTCACCCTCGACATCGACAAGGACAAGGGCACCGTGACCACGCATCTCGTGGTCGAGCGCGTCGAGACCCTGGCGATGCTCCAACGCGACGCCGGCAGCCTGCAGCAGGCGCTGGCCCAGGCCGGGCTCGACCCGTCGCAGGGCGGCATCACCATGTCGCTGCGAAGCGACGGCGGCTCGGGCGGCGAGGCCGCGCAACGCGACGGCCGGCCCGGCCGCGGCAACGCCCTGCCCAACACCCCTTCCGACGCCGCCGTCTCGGAGGTCGCGCCCCTGCGCACGCTCCGCGGCCTGAGCGGCCTCGACATCCGGATCTGAGGAGGCCCACCGATGACCAGCGGCATTTCCAGCCTGACGAGCGCGGCCGCGTCGAGCGCTGCCGGCAAGACCGCCGACAGCGCGACGCTGGCGAGCAACTTCACGCAGTTCCTGACCCTGCTGACGACGCAGCTCAAGAACCAAAACCCGCTCGACCCGATGGACACCAACCAGTTCACGCAACAGCTGGTGCAGTTCGCCCAGGTGGAGCAGCAGCTGAAGGGCAACGACCGCCTCGACAGCATCCTGGCCAACAGCAAGGCGGCGAGCTCCGCTTCCGCCACGAGCTACATCGGCAAGACCGTCACCACCGACGGCACCACCGCAGACCTCAAGGACGGCTCGGCGACCTGGAACCTGACGCCGGCGCGCGACGCGACCAAGGCGGTGGTGACCATCTCCGATTCAAAGGGAAACGTCGTTGGCACGCAGACGACGTCGCTCGCCGCCGGCAGCCAGACCTTCTCGTGGAACGGCAAGAACTCGTCCGGCCTCGCGGCGCCGGAGGGTACCTACACGATCAAGGTCTCGGCCTCGGACGCCACCGGCGCCACGGTGCAGGTCGCCACGGCGACGAGCGGCAGCGTCGACAAGGTCGACCTCAGCGGCGCGAGCCCGGTTCTGATCATCGGCACCTCGCGCGTGCCCCTGTCCAGCGTCACCGGAATCGGGTTGTCCACAACCTCGAGCTGACGAATCACTTCCGAGTGATCCGCTTCAACATGTTTTAAGCTCGCGCAAGTAGGTTGGTGTCTCGACAGGTCAGTCGAGTTGTAGAGCGTACCATGACCGAACCGCACCGCCCGAGAGTGAAATACGTGATCGGGCCAGATGGAAGTCCACTGACGATCGCCGACCTGCCGCCTACGAGCACCCGTCGATGGGTGATCCGCCGGAAGGCCGAAGTGGTCGCCGCCGTTCGCGGCGGCCTCCTGAGCCTGGAAGAGGCCTGCCAGCGCTACACCCTCACCACCGAGGAGTTCCTGAGCTGGCAGTTCTCGATCGACCAGCACGGCCTTGCCGGCCTGCGCACCACGCGCATCCAGCATTACCGCCACTGACTCGACCCCGTGCCCCGTCCGACGCGGTCCAGTCCGCGCGGTCGACGCCGGTTTCACGCGAAGCCGTATCCGCCACCCCGCGGATGCGGCTTCGCTGCGTTCCGGGCTTCGCGTGGGACCAAGCCCTCCACTTCGTTAACCACACGCTAACCACGGCCTGGGCAAATTCTGCCGGGTGGCGCCGTCGTCGGCGCCCCCCAGGGGTGGGTGCGTAACAGCCGTGAAGCCGGTTCTCGATCTCGTCACCAAGCTCGGACCGGCGCGCCTCGCGGCGATGGCCGCGGTGACGCTGACGCTGATCGGCTTCTTCGCCTTCGTCATCCTGCGGGTCTCGCGCCCCGACATGGGCGTGCTGTTCGCCGACCTCTCGGCCTCGGACGCGGCCGCGGTCGTGCGCGACCTGGACGCCCGCGGCATCCGCTACGAGACCAAGGGCGACACCGGCCAGACCGTTCTGGCGCCGCGCGCCGACCTCCCGCGCCTGCGCATGGACCTCGCCGGCAAGGGCCTGCCGAGCCAGGCCGGCGTCGGCTACGAAATCTTCGACAAGGGCGACGCCTTCTCCTCGACCAACTTCGTCCAGAACGTGAATCACCTGCGCGCCCTCGAAGGCGAGCTGTCGCGCTCGATCCGGGCGATCGGCCGGGTCCAGGCCGCCCGCGTCCACCTCGTCATGCCCGAGCGGCGCCTGTTCGAGCGCGACCGCGAGCAGCCGAGCGCCGCCATCGTCCTGAAGCTGATGGGCGACCTCGACGCGGGCCAGGTCCGCGCGATCCGGCACCTGGCGGCCTCCGCGGTCGAGGGCCTGAAGCCCGAGCGCGTCTCGATCGTCGACGAGCGCGGCCGGCTGCTGGCCGACGGCGCCCGGGGCGAGCAGGGCGAGGCCGGCGCCTTCGAGGAGAAGCAGACCGGCCTCGAGCGCCGCCTGCGCTCGCAGATCGAGGAGATCGTCGCCGGCATCGTCGGGCCGGGCCGGGCCCGCGTGCAGGTCTCGGCCGAGCTCGACCTGAACCGCGTCGAGAGCCGGTCTGAGACCTTCGACCCGGAGAGCCGGGTCGTGCGCTCCAGCCAGACCCGCACCGAGGCCTCGCAGACCGCCAACTCCGAGGGCTCGGTCAGCGTCGGCAACGAGCTGCCGGGCGCGAACCAGGACAAGGCGCCGGCGCCCAAGGATTCCTCGAACAAG
The DNA here is from genome assembly GCF_008039475.1 of Methylobacterium sp. WL12. Classification (NCBI taxonomy): domain Bacteria; kingdom Pseudomonadati; phylum Pseudomonadota; class Alphaproteobacteria; order Hyphomicrobiales; family Methylobacteriaceae; genus Methylobacterium; species Methylobacterium sp. WL12. The sequence goes on from NZ_VRUW01000010.1 coordinate 73,080, forward strand.
AACGAGGAGACCACCAACTACGAGATCTCCAAGGTCACCCGGACCGAGGTGGTCGAGGGCGGCCGGGTGAAGCGCCTCTCGGTGGCGGTGCTGGTCGACGGCGCCTACGTGGCGGGGGCCGACGGCAAGGTCGCCTACCAGCCCCGCCCCGCCGCCGAGATCGAGCGGATCGCCGCCCTGGTGCGCAGCACCGTCGGGTTCGACAAGGCGCGCGGCGACCAGATCGAGGTGGTGAACCTGCGCTTCGCCGAGGCGCCGGCGCCCGCCGACTTCGTCGAGCCGACGCTGGTCCAGTCGCTGCTCAGCCCGAGCAAGGAAGACGTGCTGCGGATTGTGGAGCTGGGCGTGCTCGCGCTGCTCACCCTGATCGTGCTGATGGCGGTGGTGCGCCCGCTCCTGCGCCGCGTGCTCGCCTCCGACCCGTCGGCGACGCCGATGATCACGGTGGTGGCCGGCGCAGGGATCGAGGCCGCCGCCGACGGCACCATCCTGGTGCCCGAGAGCAAGACCGCCAAGCTCATGGAGTTCGCCAAGATCAACGGGCAGATCCAAGCCGACACGGTGCAGCGTGTGGTCGACATGGTCCGCGCCAGCCCGTCCGAGACTGTGGAGGTCCTGCGCAACTGGATCCAGGAGACGCCGTAGGCGGTGTGGTTCGAGCGAAGATTTCGGTGGCTTGAGGAGAGAACGGAACGATGGCGGCGGGTACGGGACTGGGTCAGAGCTTGCAGGATCTCGGCGGGACGACGTTCGCGTCGATGCCCGGGCCCCAGCGTGCCGCCGCCTTGCTGCTGCTCCTCGGCGAGGCCGAGGGCGCGCCGATCTGGCAGCGCCTGGAAGAGGACGAGATCAAGACGGTCTCGCACGCCATGGTCCAACTCGGATCGCTCGAGGCCGAGACCGTCGAGAAGCTGATCATCGACTTCGTCTCGCGCCTCTCCAGCGGCGGCGGCATCACCTCGAACTTCGAGCGCACCGAATCGCTGCTGCTGAAGATCTTTCCCACCGAGCAGGTCTCGTTGATCATGGCCGAGATCAAGGGCGCCTCGGGTAAACGCGTCTGGGCCTCGATCGCCCAGGTCGACCCCGAGATCCTCGCCGCGTTCCTGCGCAACGAGTACCCGCAGACCGTGGCCGTCGTGCTGTCCAAGGTGCGCTCCGACTACGCGGCCAAGGTGCTCACCCTGCTGCCGGAGGAGTTCGCCATCGACGTGCTCAACCGGATGCTGCGGATGGAGACGGTGCAGAAGGAGGCGCTGCGCCACATCGAGGAGACGCTGCGGGTCGAGTTCGTCGCCACCATCGCGCAATCCGCCCGCCGCGACGCGCACGAGATGATGGCCGACGTGTTCAACGCCTTCGACCGCCAGACGGAAAGCCGCTTCCTTGCCGCCCTCGACCAGGGCAACCGCGGCTCGGCCAAGCGCATCCGCGAGTTGATGTTCACCTTCGAGGACCTGCTCAAGCTCGATCCCGGCAGCGTCCAGACGCTGATGCGCTCGGTCGACAACGAGACCCTGTGCCGGGCGCTAAAGGGCGCCGACGAGCGCGTGCGCGGCTTCTTCCTGGCGCAGATGTCGACGCGCGCCGCCAAGAACCTCACCGACGAGATGGGCTCGATCGGCCCGATCCGCCTCAAGGAGGTGGACGAGGCCCAGGCCAAGATGACCGAGCTGGCCAAGGACCTCGCCGACAAGGGTGAGATCATGATCGCCAAGAACAGTGCCGAAGAGGAGCTGGTCTATTGAACGCCCGATCCAGCGCGACCACGACGCCGTTCCTGTTCGAGACCGACTTCCGCCGGCCGCAGCCGAGCCGCGAGAGCATGCGCGCGGCCGAGGCCGCCGACGAGGCCGCTTCCCAGGCCCACGCCCGCGGCGTGCAGGAGGGCCGCGCCCAGGCCGAGGCGCAGGCGCAGGCGCGCCTGTCGGACGCGATGACCCGCCTGTCGCTCGCCGCCGCCGGGCTCATCGCCCAGGCCGACGCCCGCGACGCCGAGCGCGAGGACCAGGCGGTCGAGGTGGCGGTGCTGCTCGCCCGCAAGATCGCGGGCGATGCCCTCGACGCCCGGCCGCTGGCCGCGATCGGCGAGGCGGCGCGCGCCGCCCTGCAGCACCTGCGCGGCGTGCCCCACCTCGTCGTGCGCGTCCACGACGGGCTGGTCGAGGAGGCCGAGAGCCTGATGAAGCGCTTGGCGCGCGAGCGCGGCTACGAGGGCCGCCTGGTGGTGCTGGGCGATCCCGACATGCCGTCGGGCGACGCCCGCATCGAGTGGGCCGACGGCGGGATCGTGCGCGAGCGCGCCCGCATCGAGGCCGCGGTGCTCGATGCCCTCGGCACGTCCGTCGAACCCTGAGCGATCGAAAGAACCCGATGTCCGACGATTTCAGCCTGCCGCAGCTCGGCGACCAGGACCCGTCCTTGGCGGGCGAGGAATCCATCCGCGACACGCCGACCACCCCGAAGAGCGCCTCCGACCTCGAACAGCTCTTCGACGTGCCGGTGATGGTCTCGGCGGTGCTCGGCGCCGTGCGGATGCCGATCGGCGACCTGCTGCGCCTCGCCCCCGGGGCGGTTCTCGAGCTCGACCGCAAGGTCGGCGAGGCGGTCGACATTTTCGTCAACAACCGCCTCGTCGCCCGCGGCGAGGTCGTCCTGGTCGAGGATCGCCTCGGCGTGACGATGACCGAGATCGTCAAGGGCGACCGCTGACCCCCTGAAATTCGCAGCCTGCGCCTCGCCCTCGACGGCGGAGCGGCCCGCGGCGCCACGACACCTGGAACGGAGACACCGCGATGCGGCTCTTGATCATCGGACGGCTCAACGGCGAGCTGATCACCGCCTCGAAGATCGCGATGAACCGCGGCGCGGCGGTGACGCAAGCCGACGGCGTGGCGCAGGGGATGAACGTCCTGCGCGCCAAGGGCGCCGACCTCGTCATGATCGACGTCGGGCTCTCGATCCGCGACCTCGTCGCGGCGCTCGCCGAGGAGCGCATCCGCACCCCCGTCGTCGCCTGCGGCGTCACCACGGACGCGAAGGCCGCCGTGGCCGCGATCCAGGCCGGCGCCAAGGAGTACATCCCCCTCCCCCCGGACCCGGACCTGATCGCCGCCGTGCTCGAGGCGGTCTCGGCGGACGGGCGCGCCTTCGTCTGGCGCGACGCGTCGATGGAGAAGGTGGTGCGCTTGGCCGAGCAGATCGCCCGCTCGGAGGCCTCGGTGCTGATCACCGGCGAGAGCGGCACCGGCAAGGAGGTGCTGGCGCGCCACGTCCACCAGAAGTCGGCGCGTGGAAACCGCCCGTTTGTCTCGGTCAACTGCGCCGCGATCCCCGAGGCGTTGCTCGAATCCGAGCTGTTCGGCCACGAGAAGGGCGCCTTCACCGGCGCCGTCGCCCGGCGCATCGGCCGGTTCGAGGAGGCCAACGGCGGCACGCTGCTGCTGGACGAAATCTCGGAGATGGACGTCCGCCTGCAATCCAAGCTGCTGCGGGCGCTGCAGGAGCGGGTGATCGACCGCGTCGGCGGCTCGGCCCCGGTCAAGGTCGACATCCGCGTGCTCGCCACCTCGAACCGCAACCTCGCCGAGGAGGTCCGCAAGGGCACGTTCCGCGAGGACCTGTTCTACCGCCTGAACGTGGTCCACCTTCGGCTGCCGCCCCTGCGCGAGCGCCCGGCCGACATCCTCGAACTCGCCGCGCACTTCGCCAAGAAGTACGCCGAGGTGAACGGCGTGCCGGTGCGGCCGCTCGGCCGCGCCGCCCAGGAGATGGTGGTCAAGAACCCGTGGCGCGGCAACGTGCGCGAGCTCGAGAACACCCTGCACCGGGCGGTGCTGCTCGCCTCCGGCCCGGAGATCGGCGCCGACGCGATCCTGACGCCGGAGGGCGATTCCATCGCCGCGCCCGTCGGCGCCGCGACCCGGGCGGCGCAGGTGGCGGAGGCCGCCACCCGCGGCCTCGTCGGCCGCACGGTGGCGCAGGTCGAGTGCGACCTGATCCTCGACACCCTCGACCACTGCCTCGGCAACCGCACCCATGCGGCCAAGATCCTCGGCATCTCGATCCGGACGCTGCGCAACAAGCTCAACGAATACGTCGGCTCGGGGCTCGATGTGGCCGAGCCCGGCTGCGCCCGGGCCATCGCCGCCTACGGCTGATCTGCGGCGTCCGTCGGCTCGGACGCTTCCCGCGCGCGGTGCTCGGGCAAAGTGACCCGCACCACGGTGCCGGCGCCGACTTCGCTCTCGAAGGCGAGGCGGCCGCGGTGGCGGTTGAGGCTGTGCTTGACGATCGCGAGCCCGAGGCCGGTGCCGCCCTTCTGCCGGCTCGACGCCACGTCGATCCGGTAGAAGCGCTCGGTGAGGCGCGGCAGGTGCTCCGGGGCGATGCCCGGCCCGTCGTCGCGCACGCTGAGCACGATGCGGCTGCCGTGCAGCGCGTCCCGCGTCCGATCCAGGGCGACGACGACGCTGCGGCCGCCGTACTTCACCGCGTTCTCGATGAGGTTCTCGACGACGCGGAGCAACTCGTCCGGCTCGCCGAGCACCGGGTACGCCCCCTCGCCCGCTTCCAGGGTGATGGCCACGCCGCGGGCGGCAGCGAGCGCGCCCTGCGCGTCGACCATCTGGCGGGCGATCGTGCCGAGGTCGACCACCTGCGTCGGCGCCACGTGTTCGCGCAGCTCGATCCGCGAGAGCGAGAGCAGGTCGTCGATCAGCCGGGTCATGCGCTGCGCCTGGCTGTGCATGATGCCGAGGAAGCGCTCGCGCGCCGGCGCGTCGGCCCGCGCCGGCCCCTGCAGCGTCTCGATGAAGCCGAGCAACGAGGCCAGCGGGGTGCGCAGCTCGTGGCTGGCGTTGGCGACGAAGTCGACGCGCATCGCCTCCAGGCGCCGCGCGGCGGTGAGGTCGCGCAGGAACAGCACCACGTTGGCCTGGCCGCCGTCCGGCATCGGCAATGCGCCGATCTGCACCTCGAAGGCGCGCTCCGTCGGCACCCGGACGGCGTAGGTGGTCTTCGAGGGCGCACCCGTGCGCAGGACCGCCTCGACCGCGTCGAGTACGTCCGGCGCCCGCAGGGCGAAGGAGAGCGGGTGGCGCAGGCGCAGCGTCGGGAGCAGGGCGCGCGCCGCCGGGTTCGCCTCGATCACCACCGCGCGGCGATCGACCAGGATCACCGGGTCGGGGATGTTGGCGAGCAGCGCCTCGGCCACCGCGTGGCGCTCGGTCTGCCGCAGGCTCGGCGCGGCGGCGATGGCGTCGCGCCCGCGGGCGGCAAGAACGCCGCCGACGCAGACGGCCGCGAGGCCCGCGGCGATCAGCGGCCCGTCGAGGAGGTCGCGATGGTAGGCGAACAGGCCGACGAACGACACGGCCGTCGCGGCGCCGGTCCAGGCCGCCCGGCCGATCGCGCGCTCAGGCATCGCCGGGGCCGCCGCGGATCACGGGTCTCCGCGCGAACGGCCCGCCCGTTTCACGATCTCGTAGGCGCCGAGCATCGCCAGCGCGGTGACGAAGGGGACGACGTAGTAGCAGATCCGGAACAGCAGCAGCGAGCCGAGCACCTGCTCCCGCGGCAGGCTCGACAGCGCAAGCAGGATCGTCGCCTCGAACACGCCGAGACCGCCAGGCGCGTTCGATGCGATGCCGAGCATCGCGGCGAGCACGTAGATCGCGAGGAAGGTGGTGAAGCCGATCGCGAGGCCGGCCGGCATCAGCACGTAGAGGACGGCCGCCGCCGCGCAGACGTCGCCGATGCCGACCACCATCTGCCCGAGGGAGACCGATGCGCCCGGCAGCTCCAGGCGCCATTGCCGGATGGTGACGTGCCGGCGCTTGGCCGAGACCCAGGCGAGATAGCCGAGTACCAGCGCCAGCGCGAACAGCCCGACGCCCTGGTTGATCCGGATCGAGGTGAAGGCGAGGCCGGCGAGCTGGCTCGCCTCGATGATCAGGCTTAAGCCCAGCACGACGCCCATGCCGAGCCAAAAGGTGAAGCCCGCGATCACCGTCAGCGCCGCGATCTTCGCAGCCGTGAGCCCCTGGCGCGAGTAGATCCAGTAGCGGATCGTGCCCGCCGTCAGCAGCGGGAACCCGAGGGTGAAGCTCACCGCGTAGCTCGTGAACGAGGCGAGCGCCGTGATCCGGTAGGGCACCGTCACCCGCAGCTGCCGGAGCGCCAGGGCATCGTAGCCGGTGAGGAAGAGGTAGCTCACGAAGACGAACAGGAAGGCGAGGCCGAGCTGGTCGGAACTCGCGTCGACGAAGGCCTTGCGCAGGTCCGCCCAGGTGACGGTCTGGACGAGCTTCCACAGGACGCCGAGCGAGACGGCGAACAGGATGATGCTGGCGGCGGTGCCGAGCCACGCGTAGCGGCTGCGCGAGCGCTTGCTCGCGGCGCCCTCGGCCGCGGTCGTTGCGTCGGGCAAGGTCGTCCCGGTGGGATCCCGCTCGGCATGATCGCGCGTTCCGCGATGTTGGTCGTGGACGTTCATTCCGATCGGCGTCCGCCTCCGCCGGATATCCCGCCCGGCCGGCGAGCGGGCCGCGGGTTCGATGCCGGATGTTTCGGGCCGTTGCCCGTTGCCCCGCATGTAGGACCATCGGCGCTCCAAGGCCAGCGACGCGCGTTCAGCCACCTGTGGCCGGCGACCGCGGCGGTCTCATCCGGGCGCTGCCCCGCCGCTTCTCGCCGCGCCGCATGTCCGCAGGATGACGCCGGCCTGCCTGAGCCCGGCGCGGATGCGCGCGGAGACATCGGGCGCTGTGCAGACATAGGTCGGGCTCGGATGCGGGATCATGAGCACCGGGAGGTCCGGCCGTAGTGCGGCGATCGTGTCGCCGGCCATGCCGGCGACGCGGCCCGCGAGCACGACGACGGCGACGTCGGGCAGCAACGCGATGAGCGGAGCAAGGCAGGGCGCGGCCGCCTTGATCTCCGAGCGGCGCGGCGCCCGGTTCAGCGCGCCCTCGGCATGGATCACGAAGGGGATCGCGTTCCAGATCAGTGTGTCGGCGCGGGCGATGTCCGCCTCCGCGAGGAAGCGGAACAGGTTGGCCGCGGTCCCGGTCCGGTTGTCCCGCGATACGAATCCGGTGCGCTCGATCGCCGGCCCCGGAGTCTCCAGCAGGAGCAGCAGGCGCGCGCGGACGCCGCCGTCGAGGGGGTCCGGATCGGGCACGGGCGCGCCGAACTCCGCGGCGATCCGGGCCGCCAGCACGCGCAGCGGCGCGCCGTGTGCGCCGTCGCGGAGCGTGCGCCGCGCCGCCAGCGCCTCCGGGTCGGCGAGGCTCTTGGGCGTCGCCGGCTCAGGCGGCCGCATCGAACCCGGGGCAGCCGTCGGACAGGATGCCCTCGACCGCGAAGCGCTCGCGCCCGGCCTCCGCGCCGAGGCGCTCCACCAGCCCGGCCCGGCCGCCGAACTGGAAGCCGAGCTGCGACGCGTAGGCCGCGCAAGCCTCGGCCTTGGCCGCCTGCGCGCCCGCGTCGAGGACGATTTCGCGGACCGGCAACCCGGCGAAGGCGCTGGCGAGCGGGGCCTTCGGCACCGCCTGGCGCACGGTGTAGGGGAAGTCGCGCCACCACAGCATCGGGCGATCCAGCGCGATCCTGCGCAAGGCCGCGACCACCTGCAGGTGATCGACGTGGCCGCCGATCGCCTGCGGCGCGAGGATCAAATCCGGCGCGGTCTCCGCGATCAGCGCCCCGAAGGCCGGGGCCAGGTGTTCGACGATCGCGTCGTCGGCCCGGACCTCGGCGAAGAGCTCCGGTGCCGAGCCGTAGCCGCGGTGGGGGGCCTCGCGGAACGGCAGGTGGCGCACCTCGACCCCGAGGTGGGCCGCCGCCGCCGCGTCCTCGGCGCGGCGCAGGCGCATGTAGTCCACCGACGCGTCGAGCCCCTTGTCGAGCTGGCAGGCGAGCGCGAACCCGGCGGGTTCCGCGACGCTCTGGGTGAACACCGTCGCCATCACCACGCGCCAGCCGGACGCGGCCAGCGTCGCCAGCGTCCCGCCGCAGGAGAATGCGGCGTCGTCGAGGTGGGGCGAGAGGGCAAGCGCTGTGGGCATCGGTCTAAAGCAGGTGCGGCTCGGCCCGGAACCGGCAGCTTGGATCATGCGGGAGCGTGTTCGAGAAGCCCGTCGCCGGCGTATCGCGGACGATGTCGCCGTAGACCGCCATGATCTGCCGGCCGACTGCCGTCCACGAATAGACCCGGCGGCATTCCTCCAGGCCGGCCCCGGCGAGACGGCGGCGCAAGGCGGCGTCGGTGACGATCCGCGTCAGCGACTCGGCGAGCGCCGGCACGTCGCCCGGCATCGTCAGCAGGCCGTTCTCCCCGTCACGCAGGCAGTCCGAGACGCCGACCGCGTGGCAGGAGACGACGGCGAGGCCCGCTGCCATCGCCTCGAGGATCGTGTTGGAGAAGCCTTCCGCATAGGTCGGCGATACGAACACGTCGGCCTGTGCGTAGAGGGCCGGCACGGCGTCGTAGTCGGCGTAGCCGGTGAAGCGGATCTCGTGTTCCCCGAATTCGAGTTCGGCCGACAGGGCCTGAGATGAATCCACGTCGGGGCCGATGCCGGAGATCGTGGCGGCGAACGGTGTACCCTGCTCGCGCAGGATCGCCAGGGCCCGGATGAAGTCGAGCACGCCTTTCCGGCGGTCGACGCGGCCGTGATAAAACAGGCGGATCGGACCGTCATGCGGCGCAGGCAAGCCGTCGCCGCCTCGAGTGAAACGAGCGGTGTCGACCGCGCCGGGCACGATGGTGAAGCGCGCCGGATCGGACCCCAGCCGCTCGCAAACCTCGTCCACGAACGAGGCGCCGCCGATCAGCAGGGCGTTGGCGTGGGCCAGCACCTCGCACATCGCGACGCGGTGGGTCTCGCAGCACGACCCGACCCAGTGCCCGTCGCCGCCCTGGATCGAGACCACGTTCGGAACGCCGAGCGCCTTGGAGGCCAGGAGCACGGCCCAGCCGGTCGGGTAGCCGTACTGCGCGTGCAGCACGTCGAAGGGTTTGGCTGCGTGCTCGGCGCGGATCGTCGCGACCATCGTGTCGATGTCGCGCTCGAAGTCTCCGTCCGTCTGCTCGCCGACCTGTTCGAGGCCGATCACCCGCACGCCCGGGACCGGTGGCGGCGGGCCGCCGCCGTAGACGCGGGTGCCGAAGGCGTCGCCGCGATACTGCGAGATCATCGTCACGTCGTGCTCGGCCTGGACCAGCTCCCGCAACAGGTTCTGCGCGTAGACGCTCATGCCGGAAATCGCCGGGAAGTAGCGCCGGCTGACGAAGCAGATCCTCATTGCCGCCGGGTCTCCTGGTCGTCCGGGAGGGCCGGCCCGTCGCGCCGGCAGCTGCGGAGGTAGTCGAGGGAGGCCGGGATCATCGCGTCGGCGCGGTGGCTCTCGCGCGACAGCTCCACGCAGATCAACCGGTCGAAGCAGATCGCCTCCAGGGCGTCGAGGATGCCGGGCACGTCCATGTCGCCCTCGCCGAAGGGCAGGTGGATGTGCTCGCCCCGCTTCATGTCTTCGATCGCCACCGTGCCGACGCGGCCGGCGAACTCGTGGACGGCCGCCGCCGGGTCCCGCTCGCCGGTGACGAGGCAGTGGCCGGTGTCTAGCGCGAGCCGCAGGCCCTCGACCTTGAGCGCAGCGAAGTCGTCCAGCGTCTCGATCAGCATGCCCGGCTCGGGCTCAAGGCAGGGCACGACGCCCTTCACGGCGGCGTAGGCGACCACTTCGGTCAAGCCGTCGACGAGCCAGCCCCGCGCTTCGGCTGGGTCGATTCCGGGTTTCGGCACGCCGGCCCAGAACGAGACCGCCTCGGAGTTCAGCATCGCGCCGATGTCGATCGCGCGCTTGAGGAAGCCGACGCGGCGCGCGCGCGCCGTGGCGTCGGCGGTAACCAGCGTCGGCTCGTGCTTGGCGCGCGGGTCGAGGAGGAAGCGGGCGCCGGTCTCGATCACCGAGCCGAGCTCCAGCTTTTCCAGACGGCTCGCCACCCGGCCGGCTTCCGTCGCCCACCCCTCGGCGAACGGGTCGAGGTGGTGGATGTCGAGCGTCAGCGCGACGCCATCGTAGCCGGCGCCCTTGATCAGGTCGATCGCATCGTCGAGGCGGTGGTTGGCCGCGCCGTTGGTGTTGTAGGCGAAGCGCAAGCTCATGCGGCCCTCCCCTGCTGCTCCAGGCGGAACGGGGCGTGATGCGATTCCGGTTCGCGGTAGAGTGGATAGTGGCTGCCGACGATCGATTCCGCCAAGGCGGTGTCGAACAGCGGCTGGCCGCCGAACCGGTCCAGCGCCTCCGGCGTCAGGCGAACCGGCAGCAGGGTCTCGCTCGGCGTGCCGAACTTGATCAACGGGTGGTCGCGCTCGATCAGCTTGCGCACGTTGCGCTCGCCGATGCGGTAGTAGCTCATGGTCTCGACTTCGAGCCCCGGCACGATCGCCTTGACCACGCCGACGGCGCCGCCCGCGGGCGAGCAGTCCACGTAGAGGATGTCGAACCCAGCCTGCTCCAGGCGTTCGCAGGCGATCTCTCCGCGGGCGTGGCCGTCGGCGGCCGGGGTCGTCGGCAGGTCGGTGAACGCCTTCGTCGCGCGCTCGGAATAGACCGTGTCCTTCAGGACGTCGCGCAGGCCCTCGGGCGGCAGCACGATCCATTCCAGCATCGCCTTCAGGGCGCGGCTCTCCTCCAGGTCGAGGCTCGGCAGCGCCTTCTCGATGAAGGCGCCGACGTAGCCCGGCGGCGTCACACGCTCGGCGAAGGCCAGCGGTCCGTGGCCGAAGGCCTTGCGCACGCGGGCGGCCTGGAACTCCAGCAGCGCCTTGCGCAGCGCCCGCTCGCGGTCCGGGTCGCAGGCCTCGCCGCAGGCCGACAGCGCGATCGGTACGGGCGTGTCGGCGGGGTTCTTGTCGTAGCCGACGACGTAGAGGTTGGTCAGCCCGAACTGGTCGGTGGCGAACTTCGGCAGCGCCCGGATGCCGAGGGCATCGAGGCGGTCGAGCATCGCCTGCGTCTCAGGGCCCAGGCCCTGCGAGACGTCGAGCATCACGCCCTGGTCGAGCGCCCGGAACAGCAGGCCATTGCCGTCGCGCTGAAGTAGTTCCAATACGCCGTGGCCGAGGGCGAACGGCACGTCCGGGCCGGCGCCGAGCCCGTTGGTGATCAGGTTGGTGAAGGGCTTGTAGCCCTCCGACAGCTCGAAATAGTCGGTGGCCGCGACGTCGAGCGGCATCAGCACGATCTCGCCGGTCTTGGCCCGCGTGGCGGCGGTCCATTCCATCACCGTGCCGCGCCCGACCGGCGAGCCGGCCGGAAGGCAAAGGGTCAGCGGGTCGGCGACCGAACCGGCGCCGTAGACCCGCACGAGGTCGTCGTAGCTCGCGCGCTCCTTCTTGCGCGGCATCACCGCGAGCGACGGCATCAGGTTCTCGGCGATCTCGGCCACCGCGCCGATCAACGCTTCGTCGTCGGTGGCGCCGTAGCCGATGCCGGAGGGCATCGCACCGACGAAGAACGGGTCGTCGAGGAACAGCGAGACGAACCACACCGGGATGCCGGTGCGGTCGAGGGGCGCCAGAGGAAAGCCGACGATCCGCCCCGGCGGCAGGATGTCGAGATAGGCCCGCACCGGCTCCGGCAGGTTCTGGGGCAGGCCCTCGATCTTGCGTGGGCCGCCGAAGCCGTAGGGACGCGGCGCCTTGATGCGCGGATCGCGAGCCCGGGTGTCCTGGTCGTTCTCGGTCACGTGTTCGATCCGTCTGCTTGTGACGCGGCGCCATAGGCCCGCGCGATCAGCCGCATGGTGTGGAGGTCGCGCGCCGCCGAGTAGGCGTCCCGCTCGGCGGGCCGCCTGAGCGCCGAGCCGAAGGCCCGCACCTGCTCGGTGAAGGGCGACGCCTCGGCGTCGAAGGCGACGGGCTCCGAGCGGCCGGTGGCCCCGTCGGTGAAGGTCACGGTGCCGCCGGCGGTCTGCCCCATCGTGTCGATCGCGGTGAGCAGGCCCTTGGTGCCGACCACTTCCAGGCGGCGGCGCGGCAGCGCGTCGGGACAGTTGTAGGCGACGTTGAGGCTCGCCAGCACGCCGTCCGCCGTCCGGCCGATCAGCAGCGCGCCGTCGTCGACCGCGTAATCCTGCGCGCGGATCTGCGTGAGGGCCGTGATGTCCACCAGAGACTCGCCGACGAGGTAGTCGAGGAGGTCGATCCCGTGCGGCGCCAGGTCCATCAACGCGCCGCCGCCGGCCTGGGCAGGGTCGATGCGCCAGTTGTCCTGGCCGGGACAGGCGGCCCAGTCGCGCCCGAGCCAGCAGGCGTAGACGATGCGGATCGCCGTCACCGTGCCGAGCTGGCCTCGCGCGATCCGGTCGCGCATGGCGCGATGGCCGGGATGATGGCGCTGGTCGAACGCGGTGCCGTAGAACGCGCGCCCACGCCCGACCGCCTCGGCCATCGCCTCGGCGTCGCGCAAGGTCGCCGCCATCGGCTTCTCGCACAGGATCGCCTTGCCGGATGCCGACAACGCCTCGACCGCCTGGCGGTGGAGGTGGTTCGGCGTCGCCACGTACACTGCTTCGACCTCCGGGTCGGCGATGAGGCGGTCCAAGCTGTCGTAGGCGCGCGCGCCCTCCGCTTCGGCGGCGGCGCGCGAGGCCGCGCCCGGATCGCACACCGCGACGAGCCGGTGGCCGGCCGCGCGGATGCCCGGCGCCATGTAGTCGCGGGCGACCCAGCCGTAGCCGACGATGCCCCAGCGGACTGCATCCATCACCAGCGCTCCGGCAGGTCGACGAATTCGCGGCTGCGCACCCGTCCGACCTCCGGCGCCGCGACGCCGCCGGCGAAGACCAGGCTTTCGGGACCGTCCGACCGCAACGGGTAGGTGACGGACCGGGCGTATTCCGCCTCGTAGCGTTCCGACGGCCAGGCGATGCGGTACGCCCCCGCCGCGTCGCGGCGATAGAGCGGGTTGAGGACGAGGTCCGCGCCGGCCTTCGGCAGCGTCAGCCCGTCGATCACCGAGCGCGGAGCCGGCCGCATGCCGGGGCCGGCGACCACGGAGAAGGCCTCGCAGCCGCGGAGCTCCGACGGCGCCCGCGGGCTCGGCGCCCGCGCCGCGGCGAGCGCCGCGGTCAGCTCGTCGTCGTCGTAGACGAGGGCGTCGGGGAACAGCTCCGCGATCTCGTCGGCCGAGACCGCGCGGCCGGCCGATAAGCCGGGCCTGTCGCTGTTGTGGATATGGCTGAGCGCGAGCCAGCCGTCGTCGCCGGCGTTCTGGCGCAGGTTGTCGAGCAGCGTCGCCTTGTCGTCGAGGAAGTAGAACGCGTCGTTGCAGACGACGAGGTCCACCGGCGCGCCGGGGATCGGCCAATGCTCCGAGCCGGCGTCGAAGCAGACGAGCTGCGCACCGGGCCCGACCACCCAATGCCGGGCGACCCAGAGCTTTGCGAAGACCACGTCGGCCCCCGCCACCTTGCAGCCGCGCTGCTTCAGGGTCCGCAGGTAGTGACCGATGCCGCAGGCGAACTCGAAGACGCAGATCGGATCGTTCCAATGCGCTTCGAGCAGGGCGAGGCCGGCGAGATAGGTCGGGTCGCTCCAGCGATGCAGGAAGTAGTCGCCGACGCGGCCCCAGCCGAGCAGGCGGACGGCATCGCGCAACGTCGCCGTCGCGCGGCCGGCGATCAACTCGGCGAGCTCGGCCGGGTCGGCCGGCGGGCCTGTCCACCAGTCGTCCTGGTCGGCGAGCAGCAGCGCGAGCGCGGCGTCTGCCTCCTTGGCGTCGAGGTGGACGAGGGCGCGGGCGACAAGGTCGGCGCGGCCGATGCGAAGGTACGGGATGCCGTCGATCACCGGCCAGCGCTCGTTTGCCTCGGCATCGCGCAGGGAATGCGCGGTGTCGGGCTTCAAGGCGTTGCCGGTCGTCGGCGACCGCAGGTCGAAGGGGATCATCGCAACTCTGATGCCGCCTGCGCGGTCATGGCGGGGACGTCATGCGGGGGCCTCACGACGGGGCACTTCCGCACGACGTGAGACTTACGGGATGCGCATATCCGCGAGCACGCGGTCGTGGAAGCCTCTGACCGGGCCGGCGTGGACGAGCTCCATGTCGCCCAGCACCGTCTGCATGGTGAGGGAGGCCGCCTGCAGGTGCTGCGCGATCTGCAGGACGCGATCGACGCAGTCGGCGGCGTGGAAGGCGCGGCCTTCCGCCGTCGCGTCGTCCGGCAAGACGGCGCGGGCACGCGCTACCGTCTCGCGAAGCGAGCCGTCGAACTCGTCCAACGCCCACTGCGTCGTCCGCGCCATGATCGGCCCGAGATGGTCGCCGAGCAGCATCTCGCCGGTGAAGCCTGCGTCGGGCATCGCGGCGTTGTGGAAGTGATGCGCCATTGCCGCGAGGAACACGGTCGCCGGGTCCGCCCGGTAGAACGGGCTCAGCACGACGCCGTAAACCGCGACGACGAGGCAGTGCTCGGCGTGGTTCTCCGGCGGCTCGAGCAGGATCCGGGCGCGTCCAGGGCAGGTGACACCCGCCCGCGGCTGCTGCGCCAGGGCCGTGACGAAGCCCGGCACTGGGCCCGGCCGATGCGAGATGCGGCGCGAGAGCCTGCCCCGCAGCGTCTCGCGCAGGCCGGGATCTAGGTTCGGCGTGACGCTGTCGAACCCGTCCACCAGCACGCCGGACACCGCCTCGTCGGACAGGCCGGCGGAGGCGAGGAACGCGGCGTCGAGGTCGCACAGGCGGGTGGCGGCCAGCGCTGTGGCGGTGATGTCGAGGGCGACGTCTTCCGCCGAGGCACCCCCGGTCAGCGCACTCCAGCCCTGCGCGAACAAGCGCTCGGCGATGGAGCCGACGCGCCCGGCGGACCGGACGCGCTTGAGGTCGTTCATCTCGACGAACAGGTCGCGAAGCTCGGCCGGCGCGGCAGGCCCGGACGCGCCGTTCACCGGAACGCCGTCCGACATCAGCGGTCGCCGTCCAGCCAATCGAGCAGCATCTTGCCCTGCTTGCCGAAGTCATGCTCCGGGCCGTGCCCGTTCTTGACCATCGGCGCCTTGAAGAAGGTCGAGAGCTGCTCCTGCACGCCGCCATCGCCGCGCTTCTTGGCGAGGTCGAGGACGCGGGCGATCTCGATGACGAGCGGCGCCGCCAGGATCGAGTCCTTGCACAGGAAGTTGACCTTCACCTGCATGCGCTGGCCCATGAAGCCGGTGATGTCGATGTTGTCCCAGGCTTCCTTGTCGTCGCCGCGCGGGCGGTAATAGTGGATGTGGACCAGATGATCCTCGACTGGGTAGCCGAGGATGGAGTCGAGCACCGTGCCCTTGGTGTTGAGCTTCGATTGCAGCGAGGCCGGGTCGTTGAGGGCGAGGCCGTCGCGGTTGCCGAGGATGTTGGTCGAGAACCATCCGTCGACGTGGAGGGCGCGGGCCTTGAAGGCCGGCGCCAGCACCGTCTTCATCATGGTCTGGCCGGTCTTGCCGTCCTTGCCGGCCACCGGCACGTTCATCTCGGTGGCGAGCGAGAGCAGAGCCGGCACGTCGGCGGCGATGCTCGGGGTAAAGTTGGCGTAGGGCACGCCGCTCTTGATCGCCGCGTAGGCATAGAGCATCGCCGGCGAGATGTGCTCGTCGCTGGCGTCGAGGCCCTTCTCGAACGCCTCGGTCGAGTTCAGCACGGCGGCGGTGAGGTCGGGCCAGCGCTCGGTGGAGGCGAGGTTCACGACCACCACCTCGTCGAGGTTGCTCTCCTGCTTGAAGCGACGCAGGTCGGCGGCGATGATCGACACCGCCTCGCGGTGGTCGGCGGCGACGATGCGGTTGGCGCCATCGATGTTCTTGCAGAACTTCGCGCTTCCGACCGCCGGCCAGGGCTGGATGCCCTTGAGCACCTGGGCGCCGTTCTCGATGTCCTGCTTGGTGAGCACGCCGTGCCCCTGCGCGGCGGAGGCGAGGTCGTCGCCGTTGAGGTCCCATCCTGCGAAGACGAGATCCTTGTAGTCGGCCATCCCGGCCACCGAGACGCCGGCGAGAGGCAGCCCGTCGAGGCGGTTCGATCCGGACTTGATCATCTCGATGCCGGCGATGGCGGTGGTGGCGACTGCGCCACCCATGCCGACAAACGCAACGCCGACGCGACGACCGGTCTGCATGCTCATGGGGAGAAAATTCCTTAAACGCTTCGGACGCAGAGCTTCGAACGGGCCGAGGCGGACCGCCCTGCGTGGCCCTAGCTAACTGGCGCTCGGGGGCAACGTTCCAAGCCCGAATGCGACATCTTGATGCCAACCTACGGCTGAATGGCGCCCGAACGACTGGTTAAGAAACCGTGAAACGTCAGCGTTAACGGCTCCTTAAGCGCGCCACGGTTGGATCACCGAGCCGTCCCATTCTGGTCACGGCATCCGGCGATAGAGCCGCCGCTCGATCGAAGCCCGGCCCATGAACGCCGCGGCACGAAAAGGACCAGCAATGGGGGTTTTCCCGGAGCCGGCGCGTTGCGCCGACGACGTGAGCCGACTCGTGCCCAACGGGTCGAATTGTGAAGATGATACCGTGGCTTGGCTGCCGCGGTCCGCCTGCGGGACGCAGCGGAACGACGCTAAATTCCGCCGCCCTTCGCCGTTGCGCCGCCGCACCGCGGCCATGGGGCTGGCCGCCCTGCTCGCCGGCTTCGCCCTGCCGCAGACTGCCTTCGCCCCGGCTGCCTTGGCCCACGACCGGATCGACCAGAGCCCGCGTGCTGCGACCGAACTTGCGAGGGCCGAGCCCTCCGACAACCCTGCCGCGTGGAGCGGCGTTCCGGTCGTCGAGCAGGAGCCGGCCACCAGCGCGCTGATCGCCGGCGATCTCGCCGCCCTGCCCCGGCCCTCGCCCGAGACCGACGACACGATCCGGTTCGGCAAGGTCGGCGTGCCGCGCCGGATCGTCGACACGATCCTGAAGGCTGCTTCCGCCTCCGGCGTCGACCCAGTCTACCTGATGGCTTTGGCCGACAAGGAGTCGAGCTTCTCGACCGACGTGAAGGCGCAGACCTCGTCCGCCGAAGGCCTGTTCCAGTTCGTCACCGCCACCTGGCTCGAAATGATCCGCGACTTCGGCGCCCGCTACGGGCTGGACGCCGAGGCGGCCGCAGTGAAGGGGCGCGGCTCCGCGATCACCGTGGCCGCGCCGATGCGCGAGCGGGTGCTGTCGCTCCGCAAGGACCCCTATGTCGCCGCCTTGATGGCGGCCGAGCTGATCAAGCGCGACCGCGGGCGGATCGAGGCCCGCGTCGGCCGGGTGCTGACCACCTCGGAGCTGTACTTCGCGCATTTCCTCGGCACGTCGAGCGCCGGGCGCTTCCTCACCATGAACGTCGATCGCCCGGACGAGGTCGCCGAGCGCGAGTTCCGCAACGCGGCCCGGGCCAACCGGGCGCTGTTCACCCAGAAGGCCGACAAGGCCGCCGGCAAGGCCCGCCGCCATCTCACGGTGGCCGAGGTCTACGACCGGATCGACGGCATGATCGACCGGCGCCTGTCTCGCTACGAAGGTGTCACCGCCATCGCGCCCACGGTTGAGACGGCCGAGCCCGTGCAGGAGCAGCCGGCCCAGCGCGTCCAGGTCACCGAAGCGCTGCCGCCCGACGGCGAATGATCGATTAGGCGCCTAGCCGCCGCGCGTTCGCGAGCTGCGCCGGGGTGTTCTGCGCGCCCATCGCCTGCGCCATGTCGGCGGCCGACTGGCCGGCGGCGTCGCGCCGACCTGGGTCGGCGCCGTGGGCGAGCAGAAGCGCGACGATCGCGGTACGGTCGAACATCGCAGCGGTCATCAGGGCCGTGCGGCTGCCGTCGCCGGTGCCGTCCACGGCGGCGCCATGCAGCAGCAGCAGCGTGGCGATCGCGATGTCGCCCTTGAAGGCGGCGCCGGCGAGCGGCGTCTGGCCGCGGTCGTTGGCGAGTTCCGGGTCGCCGCCCGCCTCCAGGATGACGCGGGCGGTCTCGGCCTGGCCGTTATAGGCCGCCAGCATCAGCAGGCTGTCGCCCTTGTCGTTGCGGATGTTGGCCGGAAGGCCCTGCCCGAACAGCTCCGCCAACTCCGCGGCATGACCCATCCGCGCGTACTGGAACAGGCGGCCGGCGAACGCGACGGTCTCGTCGTCGAGGGCGGGCGGGGGTGCGTCAGCGGACATGCAACGATCTTCGAGCCTGGGTGGCGACACCGCCGATCTGGCGCCGACCCCCCGGCCTGTCCAGTGCGATCCGGGCCGGTCTCAGGCCGCGGCGGAGACCTTCGGGTTGGTCAGGCCGCCGAAGCGGCGGTCGCGGCGGGTGAACTCGGCCATCGCGGCGGCGAGGTCGTCCTCGCCGAAATCGGGCCACATCCGCTCGGTGAAGTGGAGCTCGGCGTAGGCCGCCTCCCAGAGCATGAAATCGGACAGACGCTTCTCGCCGCCGGTGCGGATCAGCAGGTCGACGTCGACCGGCGAGCCGTGCATCGCGCCGGCGACCTCGGCCCCGAACGCCGCGCGCGACGTCGGCTCTCCGGCGAGCCGCGCGGCGGCGGCGAGGATCGCGTCGCGGGCGGAATAGTCGACGGCGATGCGCAGGTGGAGCTTGCGGCCCTCGGCGGTCGCGGCCTCGGCCCGCTCGATCGCCTCGGGCAGGCCGGCCGGCAGCCGGTCGCGGCGGCCGACGACGCTGAGGCGGGTGCCCGTGCGGGCGAGCCGCGCCGTCTCGTTGCGCAGGTAGACGCGCAGGAGCCGCATCAAGCCGCCGACCTCGTCGGCCGGGCGCTGCCAGTTATCGCTGGAGAAGGCGTAGAGGGTCAGCGTGCCGATCCCGAGCCCTGGGCAGGCCTCGGCCGTGCGCCGGATCGCCTCGACGCCGGTGCGGTGGCCGGCGGCGCGCGGCAGCCCGCGACGGGTCGCCCAGCGGCCGTTGCCGTCCATGATGATCGCCGCGTGGAGGCCCGGCCTGGGGTCGGATGGGCTTTGCATCGTGTGAAGGCTCCGGACGGGAAGCGGCGTGGCAGGCGGAGGCGCAAAAG
Organism: Methylobacterium sp. WL12; assembly: GCF_008039475.1. Classification (NCBI taxonomy): domain Bacteria; kingdom Pseudomonadati; phylum Pseudomonadota; class Alphaproteobacteria; order Hyphomicrobiales; family Methylobacteriaceae; genus Methylobacterium; species Methylobacterium sp. WL12. Next base: position 92,123 of record NZ_VRUW01000010.1, read on the forward strand.
GGGCGTTCGGCGGTCAGGCTGGGTTGGCATCGAGCCGGCCGGAATCCGGCGCGCGGGCGGCCTTGGCCGCGTCGCGTACCACCTGTTCCAGCACGGCGAGATAATCGAGGAAGCGCGTCCGCCCCGCCGGGGTCAGCCGGCACAGGGTCTGCGGCCGGTTGTGAGCGTGGCCCTTCTCCAGGCTGACCAAGTCGGCCTCCTGCAGCACCGCGAGGTGCCGGCTGAGGTTGCCGTCGGTGAGCCCGCACAGGCGCTTGAGGTCGGGGAACGGAAGGCCCTTCGGGTGGCCGACCAACGAGGTCAGCACGCTCAGCCGCGCCTTCTCGTGGATCACCCGATCGAGCCCTTCGTAGGAGAAGCGGCCGTCGGCCCGGTCAGAGGTCGCCATCGCCGCCTCCCGCGTTCGACATGACGAGGGCGAGCCAGCCCTGCCCGACCGCGAAGGGCAGCCCCATCAGCCAGGGCGAGAGCGCCCGTGTTTCGCTGGCGATCGCCAGCACCGTCAGGCCGGCTAGGAGATACCACGCGCCGGCCCCCTGGACGGCGCGGGGCAGGATCCGCGCCGAGGCGAACAGGCCGAGCCCGACCAGAACCTGCCACAGGCCGGGCAGCATCCAGATCTCATCCGGCGCGAAGCGGGCGATCACCACGGCGAGGCAGGCGCCCGCGCCCGCAGCCGGCAGGAACCCTTCGATCGCGTTCCAGACCATGGCGTCGGCCAGGCCCGAATGCAGCCGGCGCGAGCGCCGCACGGTCTCGATGCCGATCAGCCCACCCGCGGCGCAGGCCGTTGCGATCCACAGGCCGAAGAACAGCAGCGGCCGCGCGCTCGGATCGCCGAGCCAGAGCGCCTGCCCGCAGGCGGTGGCGAGCGCCAGCACCCCGGTGGCGGCCAGGGCCGCCGAGCCGAGGCCGCGAAACGCGGTGTCCCGCGCGATCTGCGAGCGGATCGCGACGATGTCCGCCAGGGCCTTGTCGAGGTCGTGCATGAAGCTCTCCGGACCGGATCATGCTTTGCAATGCAAAGTAACCCGAGCCTGCGAATCCGGCAAGCGATTTGTTGCAACCTGCGGTTTAATACGCTGCCGGGTGGCTGTGCTCCGACGCGGGTCCGCATTGCCGGGGCGCATCACTTTGCGGATCGTTCCATCCCTCTACCGACGTGCTTCGCCAGCGAATTTCCGACCGTCCCGATGTATCCGTGTGCATCACGAAAGCGCGCAAAAAGTCTTTTGTCGGCGCGCACACCCAAAACCGTGCCATCATCACCGCGAACGCAAACGGGAGAACGTGATGGCGACCGAGAACAAGCGCGGAAACCGCGAGACGAAAAAGCCGAAGAAGGCGGTTTCCAAGACGATTGCTGCGGCGCCCTCGACCAAGGACATGGTCAGCGCCGCGATCAAGACCGCCGGCAAGAAGACGAAGTAGCGCGGCGCAGGCCCAAGACCCGCTGGCGGGAAAGCGCCGGTGGAAAAGGTGCCGGCGTTCTCATCCCGCTAACCGACGGCATGCCACCACGGGGCATGCTCGATCGCATCTGGACGACGGCCAAGGCGGTATTCGGGGTAGCCCTGCTCGTGGTCTGCGCGCTGCTGGCCGCGCAAAAGCTCGACCGTGAGCGGGCCGAGCAATCCGCCCAGGCCCTGTTCCGCGCCGGCGGCCCCGAGGCCACCGGCTCGATCACCCCGGCCGCGCCGGCCCTGCCGACGCGGACGCCGTCGGAGTAGCCTTACTCGGCGGCCTGTTGCGCGACGTAGCCGAGCCGGCCGTTCAGCTCCTCGATCAGCTTGACCGCGGCTTCCGCGATCACCGTGCCCGGCGGGAAGATCGCCGAGGCGCCGGCCGCGTAGAGCGCGTCGTAGTCGCCGGGCGGGATCACGCCGCCGATCACGATCATCACGTCGCCGCGGCCCTGCTCGGTGAGCGCCGCCTTCAGCTCCGGCACCAGCGTCAGGTGGCCGGCGGCGAGCGACGACACGCCGACGATGTGCACGTCGTTCTCCACCGCCTGCCGCGCGGCCTCGGCCGGCGTGGCGAAGAGCGGCCCGATATCCACGTCGAAGCCGAGGTCGGCGAAGGCCGAAGCGATCACCTTCTGGCCGCGGTCGTGCCCGTCCTGACCCATCTTGGCGACGAGGATACGCGGGCGGCGCCCGTCGTTCTCCTCGAAGGCCTCGACCAGCCCACGCACCTGCTCGACCGCTGGCGACATGCCACCCACCTCCCGCTTGTACACGCCCGAGATCGACCGGATCTCGGCGCGGTGCCGGCCCCAGGCCTTCTCCAGCGCATCGGAGATCTCGCCCACCGTCGCCTTGGCGCGCGCCGCCTCGACGGCGAGCTCGAGCAGGTTACCCTCCCCTTCCGCCGCCTTGGTGAGGGCCGCGAGCCGCGCGTCGACGTCGGCCTGGTTCCGCTCGGAGCGCAGGCGCTTGAGCTTGTCGATCTGCAGCGTGCGCACGTTGCCGTTATCGACGCGCATCAGCTCGATCTTCATCTCGTCGTCGGGCTTGAACTTGTTGATGCCGACGATGGTCTGGCGGCCGGAATCGATCCGCGCCTGGGCCCGCGCCGCCGCCTCCTCGATCCTGAGCTTCGGGATGCCGGCCTCGATCGCCTTGGCCATGCCGCCGAGCTCCTCGACCTCGCGCAGGTGCTCCCAGGCGCGCGCGACGATGTCGGCGGTGAGCTTCTCGACGTAGTACGAGCCGCCCCACGGATCGACGATGCGCGTGGTGCCGGTCTCCTGCTGGAGGAACAGCTGGGTGTTGCGGGCGATGCGGGCCGAGAAGTCGGTCGGCAGCGCCAGCGCCTCGTCGAGCGCGTTGGTGTGGAGCGATTGCGTGCCGCCCTGCGTCGCCGCCATCGCCTCGATGCAGGTGCGGGTGACGTTGTTGAACACGTCCTGCGCGGTCAGCGACCAGCCCGAGGTCTGCGAGTGGGTGCGCAGCGGCAGCGACTTCTCGCTCTTGGGCTCGAACTCCTTGACGAGCTTGGCCCAGATCAGGCGCGCGGCCCGCATCTTGGCGATCTCCATGAAGTAGTTCGTCGAGATCGCCCAGAAGAACGACAGCCGCGGGGCGAACTGGTCGATCGTCAGGCCGGCGGCCAGACCCGCCTTGATGTACTCGACGCCGTCGGCCAGCGTGTAGGCGAGCTCGAGGTCGTTGGTCGCGCCGGCTTCCTGCATGTGGTAGCCGGAGATCGAGATCGAGTTGAATTTCGGCATGTTCTTCGAGGTGTAGGCGAAGATGTCCGAGATGATCCGCATCGATCCCTTCGGGGGATAGATGTAGGTGTTGCGGACCATGAACTCCTTGAGGATGTCGTTCTGGATCGTACCGGCGAGCTTCTCCGGCGGCACGCCCTGCTCTTCCGCGGCGACGATGTAGAGCGCGAGGATCGGCAGCACCGCGCCGTTCATCGTCATCGACACGGTCATCTCGTCGAGCGGGATGCCGGAGAACAGCGTGCGCATGTCGTAGATCGAATCGATCGCGACGCCCGCCATGCCGACGTCGCCAGACACCCGCGGGTGGTCGGAATCGTAGCCGCGATGGGTCGCGAGGTCGAAGGCAACCGACAGGCCCTTCTGCCCGGCGGCGAGGTTGCGCCGGTAGAACGCGTTCGAATCCTCGGCCGTAGAGAACCCCGCATACTGACGGATCGTCCAGGGCTGGGTGACGTACATCGTCGGATACGGCCCGCGCAGATAGGGCGCGACACCGGGATAGGTGTCGACGAACTCGAGCCCCGCCCGGTCTTCCGGCCCGTAATGGGTCTTCACCGGGATGCCCTCGGGGGTCATCCAAGGCTCCCCCGACGGCGGCGGCGGCACGGCGACGGCGTCCGCGCCCCAGGCGATCTCGGCGAAGTTCGGGATGCGGGAGGTCATGGGCGGTCTTCTCGATCGGGGCCGGGCTTTTCGCCATTATAGGCGAGACGCGATCGGAGGCGACAGCCCTCTTCGTTGCTATGGTTCAGCCATATGAGTCTGGGGCGCTTCTTCCCTCCCCCACAGAGGGGGAAGGAAGAAGCGGTGGCTCTCAGGTGATCAAGCCGCGGTCGCCTCCTGCCCGGCCGCGCGATCCCGCGCGAGCTTGGTCACCGCCACCTGATCGACCTTGCCGGTGCCGAGCATCGGGATCGCGTCGATCACCACCACCTCCGCCGGGATCGCGAGGTCGGGGGCGCCGCGGCCCTTGGCGAAGGCTTGGTAGGCGGCCCGGGTCCCGTCCTTGGCTTGCGTGAACAACACCAGCCGCTCGCCCTTGCGCGCGTCGGGCACCGCGGCCACCGCGCTCGGGCTGTCGGGCCAGAGGTCGGCGGCGGTGGCCTCGATGCCGGCGAGCGAGATCATCTCGCCGGCGATCTTCGCGAAGCGCTTGGCGCGGCCCTTGATCGCGACGAAGCCCTGCGCGTCGATCGCGACGATGTCGCCGGTGTCGTGCCAGCCGTCCACTGGGGCCTCCAGCACGCCGGGGTTCTCGGCGTGGAGATACCCGAGCATGATGTTGCGGCCGCGCACCACGAGGCGGCCGCCCTCGTCGATGCCGGGGACCGGGTCGAGGCGGTGCTCCATGCCCGGCACCAGCCGGCCGACGGTGCCGAAGCGGTTGAACATCGGCGTGTTGACCGCGACCACCGGGCCGCATTCGGTGACGCCGTAGCCTTCGAGGATGCGCAGGCCGAACTTTTCCGCGTAGGTGCGGCGGGTCGTATCCTTCACCGGCTCGGCGCCGGCCACGACGTAGCGCAGCGAACGCAGGTCGTAGGCGTGCGCCACCTTGGCGTAGCCGGTGAGGAAGGTGTCGGTGCCGAACAGGACCGTCGCGTTCGAGCCGTAGACCAGCTCCGGCACGATCCGGTAGTGCAGCGGCGACGGGTAGAGGTAGACCGGCACGCCCGAGACCAGTGGCAGCACCAGGGCCGAGGTCAGCCCGAAGGCGTGGAAGATCGGCAACACGTTGAACACCTTGTCGGACGGTCCGAAATCGATCCGGGCGGCGACCTGGGCGACGTTCGCGAGCATGCCCCGGTTGGCCACCATCACGCCCTTCGGCGTCCCCTCCGAGCCCGAGGTGAACAGGATCGCGGCCGCATCCTCGCCGGTGCGCGCGACGAGCGGCTTTCGGGCCGCGAGAAGGCCGCGGATCTTGTCGCCCGCCGTAACGGTGGCGCGCACGTCCTCCAGGTAGACCAGCTCCACTTTGTCCTTGATCGCCTCGACGAGCGGGCCGAGGCGGCCCTTCTCGATGAAGGCGCGGGAGGTGAGGATCTTCGTCACCTCCGCCGCCTTGCACGCCGACAGGATGTTGGCGGCGCCGGCGGAGAAGTTGATCATCGCCGGCACCCGGCCGGCCGAGGCCAGCGCGAAGAACGTCACCGCGGCGCCGTTGGCGTTCGGAAGCATCAGCCCGATCGCACGGCCCTCCGCCACCATCGGCATCAGCTTGCGGGCGAGGATGTTGGCACCCATCACCAGACGCGAATAGGTCATCTTGCCCGAGACCGGGTCCTCCAAAGCCGTCCGGCGCCATCCGAAGCGCTCGCCGGCCGCGATCAGCGCCGTCATCACGCTGCGGTCGATGTCGGTGGTGTCGAACACGAGTTCGGACATGATGCCGTAGAGCCCCGCGCCCGCAGCCTGCCGCCGAGCCTTGCCTTTGAGGCTTGCGTCGATGTCGAGCTTCACCGGCGGCATCACCGTGACGACGACCTTGGGCCACCAGCGCCGTCTAACCTGGTCGCGTGACAGCCGCGAGAACACGGTCCGCTCCAAGCCCTCGATGCGGACGGGGACGACCATCGCTCCGGACTTGTCGGCGATCAGCCCCGCGCCGTCGTAGACCTTCATCAGGCTGCCGGTGACGGTGAGACGCCCCTCGGGGAAGATGATCAGCGTCTCGCCGCCCTTCACCGCGTTGATCAGCTGGCGGGTGGCGAGCGGGCGCGTCGGGTCGAGCGGCATCGCCTTGGTGACCCGCAGGAACGGCTTCACCCACCAGCGCTGCGCGATGCCATGGTCGACGGCGAAGACCGGCTCCTGGGCGAGCAGCGACAGGGCGAGCGGCGCGTCGAGGAACGAGACGTGGTTGAGGGCGACGATGCAGTTCGCGCCGGCCTTCTCGACGTTGTCGAGGCCGCGGACCTCGAGCCGGTAGAACGCCCGGAACAGGATCGAGAGGAAGTCGCGGAACGGGCTCGTCTCCAGGGTGGCGAGGACGATCACGGCGACGACGAGGTTGAGCACAGCCACGAGCGCCAGCAGCGTCGCGCTGGAGAACCCGGCGCCCTGGAGGGCGGCCAGCGCCAGCGTGCCGCCGACCATGAAGGCCGCCGTCATCACGTTGACGGCGCCGATGATGCGGGCGCGCTTGTCCTTGTCGGTCCAGGCCTGCACCGCGGCGAACGACGGCACGATGTAGAGGCCGCCGGCCATGGCCAGCCCGAGGAAATCGACCGCGACCCGCAGGCCCGAGCCGGTGCGCAGGAAGTCGGCGGCGCCGACCATCGCGCCGGTCTCCGGCGCGTGGTGGGCCACCGTCCAGGCGAGGTCGAGGCCGAACAGGCCCATCAGCACCGCGCCGACGGGGGTCGGCAACAGCACGATCCGCCCGCTGCACAGCCACGAGGCGACGCCGGAACCGAGCGCGATGCCGACCGAGAACACGGCGAGCAGCAGCGTCACCACCGTCTCGGAGCCGTTGAAGTCGTGGCGGACCAGCAGCGGCAGCAGCGACAGCACGACGACGCCGACGAGCCAGAACCAGCTGACGATCACCGAGCCGCGCCACAGGCGGCGGTCGCCCCACAGGTCGCGCAGCAACGCCACGGTCGAGCGCGCGACGTTGCGGTCGACGTGCAGGTCGGGGGCGCCCTCGCCGGTCGCCGGGATGGCGCGGGCGGCGAGCCAGCACAGCACGGCGAAGGCCATGATCAGGCCACCGAAGACGAGGTGCGAGCCGCCCATGGCGCTGGCGAAGCCCGCCGCGATCGTGCCGAGCAGGATCGCGAGGAAGGTCGCGGCCTCGACGAGCGCGTTGCCGGCCGGCAGCTCCTCACGCTTCAGATGATCGGGGAGGATGCCGTACTTGATCGGCCCGAACAGCGCCGCGATGGTCCCGAACAGCCCGAGCGCCACGAACAGGATCGGCACCGAGGCGAGGAAGAAGCCGAGCACGGCGGTGCCGGCGGCGAAGATCTCCGCGAACTTCAGGCGCTTGGCGATGACCGCCTTGTCGTAGCGGTCGGCGAGCTCTCCGCCCAAGCCCGACAGGATGAAGAACGGGCCGATGAACACGGCGCTGGCCAACGTCACCAGGATGCCGGCGTCGGACTCGCCCGCCTGGATGACCTTGAACAGGATCAGGAAGGCGAGCGCGTTCTTGAGGAAGTTGTCGTTGAACGCCGAGAAGAATTGGCACCAAAACAGCGGCGCGAAACGCCGGGCGGTCATCAGCGAACGGAACATGGCGGTCTCCCCGGCTGGGCCATGACTGGCTCAACCCGTGCGGTCGCGTCAAATCCCGGTCCTGCGCTGGCCGAGGACCGAAGTCCGCCGCGCCCCGCCACCGGAATTTGAACAACGTGCAAACTATGCAGTCTGCGGCTGCGCGCAAGCTTGTTCTTGCACGCCGTGCAATCTATCGCTCGATCCCGTGCGCGACCGCACGAGATGCAGCCGGGGCCATAGCGTGAAGACCGTTAAGAAGCGCGCCGCAGGCCCGCGCGGCGACCTCGACCGGGCCGGCTTCGTCGCGCTGGTCTGCGCGGCCGCCGAGGGCATCGTCCGGGACCAGGGCGTGCGCGCCCTTGGGATGCGGCCGCTCGCGACCGCCATCGGCTACGCGCCGAACTCGATCTACAACGCGGTGGGCGACCTCGACGCGGTGCTGCTTCGGGTGAACGCCCGCACCTTCGGCCGTCTGAAGGCCGCCCTCGAAGCCGCCATCGATCCCGAGGCGTCGCCGCGGGCGAACGCGGCGGCCCTGGCCGAGGCCTACCTCGGCTTCGTCGCCGCGGACCCGGCGGTCTGGAGCCTCGTCTCCGACCATGCGCCCGCGCGCGGCGCCGCGGTGCCGGACTGGTACTGGGAGGCGCTGGCGGGCGCCACCGATCTCGTAGATGCGACGCTGAAGCCGCTGCTTCCCGACGCCGACGAGCGCGCCCGGGCGGTCGCCGCCCTGTGGGCCTCGCTCCACGGGCTCGCCTCGCTCTCTACCTCGGGCAAGCTCGGGGCGCTGACGGACGCGGCGCCCATCGACCTCGCCCGGATGCTCGTGGCCCGCTTCCTCTCACCGGACGCCTGATTGACCGCTCCCGCGAAACCGGGTTGTTGGGCGGAAAGTCCCTGAGAGATCGAGCGAACCATGGTCCTGAAACGCGTGCCGACGACGCCGTTCTCCGATCAGAAACCCGGCACGTCGGGGTTGCGCAAGAAGGTCACGCACTTCCGGCAAGCCCATTACGTCGAGACTTTCGTCCAGGCGATCGTCCAGTCCGTCTCCGGCCGCGAGGGCGCGACCCTGGTCCTCGGCGGCGACGGCCGCTTCTTCAACCGCGCTGTGGTGCAGACCACCCTGAAGATCGCCGCCGCCAACGGGTTCGGGCGGGTGCTCGTCGGCCGGGGTGGCCTGCTCTCGACGCCGGCCGCCTCCTGCGTGATCCGTAAGCACGGGGCGATCGGCGGCATCATCCTCTCGGCGAGCCACAATCCCGGCGGCCCGGACGGCGATTTCGGCATCAAGTTCAACACCGCCAACGGCGGCCCGGCGCCCGAGGGCGTCACCGAGGCGATCTTCGAGGCCACGAAGACCCTGACGGAATACCGCATCGCCGACGTGCCCGACCTCGACCTCGACCAAGTCGGGACGACGCGGATCGGCGACATGGTCGTGGAGGTGATCGACCCGGTCGCCGACTACGCCGCGCTGATGGCCGCGCTGATCGACTTCGAGGCGATCCGCGGCCTGTTCGCCTCCGGCTTCCGCATGCGCTTCGACGCCATGAGCGCGGTGACCGGCCCCTACGCCCATGCGATCCTCGAAGGCATGCTCGGCGCGGCCCCCGGCACGGTGGTCAACGGCGAGCCGAAGGAGGATTTCGGCGGGCACCACCCGGACCCGAACCCGGTCCACGCCCACGACCTCTACGACCTGATGCTCGGGGCAGACGCGCCGGATTTCGGCGCCGCCTCGGACGGCGACGGCGACCGCAACATGATCGTCGCGCCGGGCCTGTTCGTCACCCCGAGCGACAGCCTCGCGATCCTTTCCGCGCACGCGACCTCGGCGCCGGGCTACGCCGCGGGCCTTGCCGGCATCGCCCGCTCGATGCCGACCAGCCGCGCCGCCGACCGGGTCGCCGCGGCGCTGGGGATCGGCGCCTACGAGACGCCGACCGGTTGGAAGTTCTTCGGCACCCTGCTCGATGCCGGCCTGATCACCCTCTGCGGCGAGGAGAGCGCCGGCACGGGCTCGAACCACGTCCGCGAGAAGGACGGGCTCTGGGCGGTGCTGCTCTGGCTCAACATCCTGGCGGTGACGGGCAAGCGTGCCGACGCCATCGTGCGCGAGCACTGGGCGCGCTTCGGGCGCGACTACTACACCCGCCACGATTACGAGGAGATCGCCTCCGACGCCGCCAACCGCCTGATGGACGGCCTGCGCGAAAAGCTCGCCGCCCTTCCGGGACGGCGGATCGGCGACTTCACGGTCTCGGCGGCGGACGACTTCCGCTACGTCGACCCGGTGGACGGCTCGGTGAGCGAGCACCAGGGCGTCCGCGTGACCTTCGCGGAGGATGCCCGCATCGTCTACCGCCTGTCCGGTACCGGCACGGCGGGCGCGACGCTGCGCGTCTACATCGAGCGCTACGAGGCCGCGCCGGACCGGCTCGAGCGTCCGGTGGCGGAGATGCTGGCCCCCCTGGTGGCCGTCGCCGGCGAACTCGCCGAGATCGCGGCGCTCACCGGCCGGGCCGAGCCGAGCGTGGTGACCTGAGGGGACAGCCCGACGGCGCAAACTACTGGTCGTAAGGCGCGGAACCGCCGCTTGGCATATTGTGTGCCTCTCCCCGGCGCATGCCTGCGCGGCACGGTGCAAGGAGGCTCCTCCTTGCCGCGGACACGGTAGGCCGACCGCTTGGCGGGCGGCGTCGCCGGGTCCTTCGACGCGCGGGCCGTTCCCGCCCCGCGATCGAAAAGTGCCCGATGGACAAGACTTCGCTCACGCGCCGCCACCTCATGCTCGGCAGCGCCGCCCTTGGTGCGCTCGCCGCCGGCTGGCCGCTCGCGGCGCCCGGCGCCCTCGCGCAAGGCGCACCGGCGCCGGCCGCAGGTGCGCCCTCCGGCAGCCTGACCTACGGCATCTCGATGTCGGACCTGCCGCTCACCACCGGCCAGCCGGACAAGGGCGCGGGCGGCTACCAATTCACCGGGCTGACCCTCTACGATCCGCTGATCGCCTGGGAGCTCGACGTCTCGGACCGTCCGGGCAAGATGGTGCCCGGCCTCGCGACCGCATGGGAGAGCGACCCGGCCGACCGCAAGAACTGGACGTTCCGCCTGCGCGACGGGGTCAAGTTCCACGACGGCTCGGCCTTCGACGCCGACGCGGTGATCTGGAACTTCGACAAGGTGCTCAACAAGGAGGCGCCGCATTTCGACCAGCGCCAGGCCGCCCAGGTGCGCCCGCGCCTGCCCGGCGTCGCGTCCTACAAGAAGCTCGACGCGATGACCGTGCAGGTCACCACCAAGACGGCCGACAGCCTGTTCCCGTACCAGATGCTGTGGTTCCTGATCTCGTCGCCGGCGCAGTTCGAGGCGGTCGGGCGCGACTGGTCGAAATTCGCGTTCCAGCCCTCCGGCACCGGCCCCTACAAGATCGGCGTGCTGCAGCCCCGCGTCCGCCTCGAACTGGTGGCGAACGAGGCCTACTGGAACCCCAAGCGTGCGCCGAAGCTCGCCAAGCTGACGCTGGCCTGCGTGCCGGAAGACCTCGCCCGGGTGAACGCTCTGCTCTCGGGCAACGTGGACCTGATCGAGCTGCCGGCGCCCGATGCCGTGCCGCGCCTCAAGGCCGCCGGCATGCGGATCGTCGGCAACGACACGCCGCACGTGTGGAACTACCACCTGTCGATGGTCGAGGGCTCGCCCTGGCGCGACATCCGCCTGCGCAAGGCCGCCAACCTCGCCGTCGACCGCGACGGCGTGGTCCAGCTGATGGGCGGCCTCGCCGCCCCGGCCGTCGGGCAGGTCCAGGCGTCGAGCCCGTGGTTCGGCAAGCCGACCTTCCAGATCAAGACCGACGTCGCGGCGGCCAAGAAGCTCGTCGAGGAGGCCGGCTTCTCGGTGAAGAACCCGGTGAAGGCGACGATCCTGATTCCCACCGGCGGCACCGGGCAGATGCTGTCCCTGCCGATCAACGAGTTCATCCAGCAGAGCTGGGCCGAGATCGGCATCCAGGTGGAGTTCAAGACCGTCGAGCTGGAGGTCGCCTACACCGGCTGGCGCCAGGGCGCGGCCGACCCGAGCCAGAAGGGCATCTCGGCCGGAAACATCGCCTACGTCACCTCCGACCCGTTCTACGCGATCCTGCGCTTCTACGATTCGCGCCAGGTCGCGCCGAACGGGGTGAACTGGAGCCACTGGAAGAACGCCGAGGTCGACGCCCTCTGCGACAACGTCAAGGCCAGCCTCGACCCGGTCGAGCAGGACAAGCTCCTGGCCCGCATCCACGAGATCGTGGTCGACGAGGCGGTGCAGGTCTGGGTCGTGCACGACACCAACCCGCACGCGCTCTCGAAGAAGGTGAAGAGCTACACCCAGGCCCAGCACTGGTTCCAGGACCTGACGACGCTGGCGTGAGCGGACGGCGCGGGTCTCCCCTCTCCCTGCACGCGGGGAGAGGCCCGGCTGCACCTCGTCGTGCAGCCGGGTAGCGAAGGCGAAGCCGCAGCGGCGGTGAGGGGGAGCGGCCGGAAAAGTCTCGCCCGTTCGCGCCCTTTCGCCTTCGGCTGCCGCCTCGTGTTGCCGACGACGGGGTCGGCAATGCCCTTTCCCCGCGTGCGGAGAGAGGGGATGCGCGGCTTTCTCTGCCGAGGTTCAATGCGAGGCCCGGCATATCCCAGGATATGCGTCGATCGACGACCGCGCGATGCGAATGCCGCTGGCCCGCCTCCACCCCCTCAAAGCCGCTCGGCCTCCGCCGCCTCCCCCGCCAGCCGCACCAGCACCTGCCGCAGCCAGCGGTGGGCCGGGTCGTCGTCGTAGGAGGCGTGCCAGAGCATCGAGACGGCGACCTCTTCGAGCGGCACCGGCGCCGGGCTCACCGTCAGGCCGAGGGCGTCGGCGAAGTAGGTCGCGAGGCGCGCGTGCATCGTCGTGATCACCGGTGCGGCGCGCACCAGGAACGGCACCACCAGGAAGCGCGGCGTCGTGAGCGCCAGGGTGCGCGCCCGGCCGATCTTGGCCAGCGCGTCGTCGACGACCCCGTGGGCGGTCTCGCGCAGGCTGGTGAGGATGTGCGGGAAGCGCAGGTAGTCGTCGAGCGAGATCGGCGGTACGAGCCCGACCTGGCCGGCGTCGAACAGGCAGACGTAGGTGTCGCGGTAGAGCAGCCGCTGCTTGTGATGGGTCTGGCCCTCGAACCCGAAGCCGATGGCGAGGTCGACCCGGTCCGCGTCGAGCTCCTCCAGGATGTGCGTGCGATCGACCGAGCGCAGCAGCAGGCGGATGCCCGGCGCCTCCGCGCGCAGGTAACCGAGCAGCCGCGGCCCGAGCAGCACCTCGGTGCTGTCCGGCAGGCTCACGGTGAAGGTCCGCTCGGTCGTCGCCGGGTCGAACGCCGCCTCGCGGCGCACGATCGCCTGGATCTGTCGCAGGGCCGCGCGAACCGGCTCGGCGAGCGCCAGCGCGCGCGGGGTCGGGCGCATCCCGTCGGGGGCGCGGGTCAGCAGCTCGTCGTCGAACAGCCGGCGCAGGCGGGCGAGGCTCGAGCTCATCGCCGACTGGCCGACGCCGATCCGGGCCGCGGCGCGCGTCACGCTTCGCTCGGCGAGCATCGCGTCGAGGGCGACGAGGAGGTTCAGGTCGACGCGGCTAAGATCGATATGATCGATAGTCATCAACGATACGATCGGTTTGATCCATGCTGCACTGCAGAACATATTCGTGACCAAGGCAAGGGCATCGGGCCCTTCGCAGCACGAAAGTCACACGACCATGTTCACCAAGACCCGCAGCCGCACCGTCGCCCTCGCCGCGATCCTCGCCCTCTCCGCCGGCCTCGGCACGGCGGCCGCCGCCGAGATCAAGCCGGCCCAGGCCGGCAGCGTCGATCTCGGCACGCTCTCGGGCGTCGCCTACTACACGGCCGAGCCGAAGGGCTACCGCGTCGTCGTCACCCTGGCGCCCCGGGCCGCCGCCCCGGCCGTCCGCTTCGAGACGGTGCTGGCCGACGACCAGAGCGTCACGCTCTCGACCCCCCGCCAGGCCGACGCGCCTGCCGAGACGATCGAGATCAGCCGCGCCGGCGACCGCATCCTGGTCCAGCCGTCCCGGACCAAGGCCGTGACGCTCGAGGCCGCGGCCGTCGATTGATCGCGCCCGGTATGCCCGGGCTCGCGGACCCTCCCGGTCTCTCGACGAGGCCGGGAGCAGGCGTTCGTCGCAAAGCCGCCCCGTCGGTCCGCATGCCCTCCAAGGCGCGGCCCAGCGCCACGCGGACATGCTCGCGAAACACCTGCCCCGCGCCGGCAGCTCGCAGCCCCTGCCCCGCACCTCGTCGGGTTCTTCCGGCGGGTTGATCTACCGCAGACTGATCGAAGGCTTCGGTGCGTTCAGACGCGAGCGCATTACAGGCGGTCGAAACCCGTTCGACGAAGCTTGGCTTCGAGGCGTGCCGATCGCGTCGAGATCGATTTACTCTGGATTGGAGGGGACAAAGCCAATCCGTAAAACCGTCATCGCTGACGCCGACTCATCGGCCGCGCATCGTGTTCGCGGTTTTCTATGGAAATGGCGCACCCGACACGATTCGAACGTGTGACCTTTGCCTTCGGAGGGCAACGCTCTATCCAGCTGAGCTACGGGTGCTGACCGTGCGACACCAGTATCCCACAAGAAATTCGCGAATAAGACCAATCTGTTACGCCGTGGATTGGACAATCGTAGTTCAAGGCCGGACTTCAAGCAAGGACCTCGATTTAAGCTGCTTCCGCCCTGCCGTTGTGACACCAGTGTGACAAGCTTGACCCCTGCTTGACCACCCCATCACAGCCAAGGTGGTTCAACGAGATGGAATGCCTGGATCACCGCTTTGGCACGAATCGCAGCTTCCGAGAGCCAGGGGTTTGAGGCGTCGATATAGGCTTCGGCCCGATGGTAAGCCTGCAAGAACTCGGTGCTATGGGGACTAAATAACGCGGCCTTTGGCAAACAGTTGCCAAGCGCTCTGTAACGACCTTATGAAGCTATTTACTAAAAGGCAGCTGAGTCATATTCCGTACGTTCTTCGATTATGAAGAATATTGTTTATTAGATATAACATTTTCATAAATATTATTTTCGGATCTATAGAAATTGACGTGTTGAGTTCCAAGGTCCGGTTTCTTGTTCAAGGATCACGATCTGAACAGCAATATACAATTAAGTCAAAACGAAACAAATATATATTGCTT
>NZ_VRUW01000110.1:0-12086 GCF_008039475.1 Methylobacterium sp. WL12
TCTACACACTCAGAGAAGCGCAGGTCGTGATCGAAAGCTGGCGACGTCACTACAACGGCGTGCGCCCGCATGCCTCTCTGGGATACCGACCGCCGGCCCCGGAGGTGTTCATGCCAGCCTTCTCCGCTTGGCCGGCTGCGCTTGCCAGACCAGCTCCGCCGGCCAAGCTACCCGTGGCGGAGCGGCCCACCGTGCACTAATTTTACCCTTGGACCACCTCGTGGGGGCCGATCAACACCATTACGGTCGAAGAGTTAGGCCCGGCGGACCCCGCAGTCGCTTACCCGCGCTTCCTCGACGGGGCGAGGCGGGCACCTCCCGAGGACGTGGGCGGGACGATAGGCTTCGAGGAGTTTCTAGAAGCCGTCACCAAGCCTCGACACCGCGAGCACAAACGGATGCTCGAATGGTACGGCGGCCCGTTCGATCCCGATGAGCTGGACCGAGAGACGATAGAGGCCGGCATGGCGAAGCTGGCCCGGCGCCGCACCATCGGACAAGCAGCGTTCGCGAAGAGCCGAAGTCAACTGTGAAGTCTTCCAGCGGATGAGGCGGAAGAGAGAAGGCGGATGGTGAAGCCACTACGCCGTTTCAAGCTCTTCGATAGCAAGCGTAAGCCGTGCCCGCATGATTATGGTTCCGGCATGATCGCGAACGCTCGCCAGGAATATTTGGCCGTCCGTTGTTGTGTCTAGCAGCTCAGAGAAACGCTTTAAAACATGGCCTAACTTCTCTCGGGCTGCTCCCACGTCTGGCAGCTCAAATCCTTTCTTGTCGCGCACGAAATTAGTGCCGTCATGGAGGTCGATGTAGAACAGCGGCATCTTATGCGCCTGAGCCTGAGGACGGTAATAAGGCTATGTACCGCCTGCAGGCTCGTTTTGCCATGATGCCGCGCCTGCATGTTGCATGCCGCCTAACCCTTCATCCCGTGAAGCAGTCGCGATTAACTCTTTGAGGCTGGCCCGTCGCTTTGCTCCTGGCAGCGCACGCTCCATTGGCCCGGGTGTTGCCTCCGCCTCAGTATCGACAAGCGCTCAGGTCACCTCCGCCCTATGATGAAGACCTCCCGTATTCTCGGCTGGCTACTCCTGGTGGGAGTTGTCTTTGCGACGCTCGCGCCCATCGGCCTCCGACCTGTCACCGATGCCCCGGTCTCCCTTGAGCGGTTCGGCGCCTACGCGGTCGTCAGCTTCCTGTTTGCCTTCGGGTACCCGCGTCACCGCTGGCAGGTTTTGGGACTGTTGGTGATGATTGCTGGAGCGATGGAAGCGATGCAGAACCTGGAGCTGACACGGCATGGCTACTTTGGGGACTTCGCGGTGAAGGCCGCTGGGTGCTGGTTCGGAGTGATGCTCGCGGTCGTCCTCGCGTTCATCCCAGCGAGCATGGCGAAGGCCGAGGGGCGAGCGTAGGAGGCCTACTCTACTGCGGGGCGAACAGCGTGATGTTGCTGTTGATTTGGTACGCGCTGGTCGGCGGCGTGTTCACGAAGCGGAGATAGAGCGGGCTCTCACCGAGGATTGCTCCGAAGGCCGACGTGACCGGCATCGGGAAGCACTTGGCGAGTGCCGCGTATGCGGCTTCTTGATAGCGCCGCTGTGCCTCCGCATCGCCCTTGAGCTGGCGAGCGATGATCCGCGGCTTTCCCCGGATGGCCCCGGTCTTGTCGAGCCCGAAGCGGTAGGCCAGTAGCGAGCCGTCTGTCCCCGCTGGGATGGTCCAGCACTTCGCCAACGCGACACGGAGGTCTGTCCAGTTGTTAGCCTGCGAGGGGGCTTCGGGTTCCGCCCTGGCCGGCATGGTGGCGACACACGCGGCCACTATCGGGAGGAAGGCATAGGCGGGAATGGGTAGCATCGGCGAACGCTTTGTTGGCGCGGAACGACGGATCGCGCTGTGACGGTCAACGCTCCAGATGCCGAAAGGTGCTCAAGGCCGACCCGATGGACCCGGTCAAGCTCGCCCTCGACATGCCTCCGAGCCAACGGTCGCAGCTTAAAGGAAAGCGAGCCGTAGCTGCCAGTGCGATACGTTCGATAGCACCCTATCGTTCATTTTCATTGTGTCTTCAGTGGTTAATAATTTTTCTGTGTTTGCAGTATAATGGTTCGCTTGATAATTGGCACAGCCCCCAAGCGCTACAAGAAAAATAACGACAAGTGTTTTTCGAAACAGGAGCGAGGCACGCATGATTAGCGCCTATGCTTTCACTTCGATAGGCCGAACATTATTGTTAAGCAGCCGCACGGTGATCGCTGGGGGCGAGATCAAGACTCGCCTGTGCTATTTGTCTCAGCCAACCCTCTGCGTTCTCAGCTCGTAACTCTGCTGCACGCATCAGCTCATAGGCCTCCTGAATCGCCGCGTCTGCCCTCTGTTGCATAGCCAACAAGCGCGCATCTGCTTCCGATTGAACTTGCAGAATCTTCAGTTTCGCCTCATCTGAAGCGTTCGTTAGAAGGCCTTCGAGGATACGTACCTGCTCCTGAGTCCGCTCAAGTTCCACTAGGAGAACAGCACGCGCAGTAGCTTGCTCGCGCAGCTCCGCTTGTTGCTGCTCGGATACGCTCTTCGATGCCGCTATGTTTTCCAGAACTTTGGTCCAGTCTGACCTAATATGGGCAGGACCCAATGAGCACTTATCAGACGACTGCCGTGACTCCGAAGAAGCCGCTAATTCGACAACCCGCCGCGACACGCCCTCGTGGTTATCGGAGCAGACGGTAGCCATCTTTGCATCCAGCTCATTCCAAAATGCCGTATTGATAGCGGTCATCATAAAGTCCTCGTCTTCATAGGCTCAGAAAGCGACGCAATTGCAGCTGATGTTGCTCAGCTTCGCTTCGTACCCGCCTTACGTGCGTTGACAGGCTCCACCACGAACTCCGTTTCGATCGCCTCGGAGATCTGCACAAGCCAGCCTTCTATTGTAGCCGTTCGCTCCTGAGCGATACGAGCTCGTTCTTCGGCAGCCTGAATCAGCTTGTTCGCCTGAGCCTGAACATCCCGAGTGCGCTTCTCAGCAGCTTGGACCCTAGCATGAGCGTCCTGCATGTCTGCACGAACTTGCTCCAAGAGTTCCTGAACACGAAACTCTTGCTCTTCTGCGCGGCTCTCAACGGTTCGCATATATTGAGCAGCACCCCGCACCCGTTCCAGCACCTCCGGCCAATTTTTTCCAAGAGTTGGGCTTCCGACTGCACTATGCCGAGTAGCGGTGATATCGGCCGCTGGGGTTAGAAGGACAACCTTATCTCCGTGCAGTGAGCCATGCACCTGCGGATCCGATCCGGGAACGGCCTCATCCCTCATGAACGCATCTACAAGAAGTTGCCTTGCCTGCTCCATCGCCTATCCTCGCTGTTCTTCCGCGTAGACACTCGCAATCGCATTGATTGATTGCCTTGGTCGCTCTAGACTTGACCCTGATCCAGGCTCATGTGGCCGCCGAGAAGTAGGTTTTTAGCTGCTGCATCAATCCTTTGAAGCCACTTCTCTGCGGTGCTTGCTCGTAAGTCCGCAACCCGCACTTGTTCTTCAGCGGTACGTACCCAAGCATCGGTTTCGGCGCGGATCACACTTACACGCGCCTCAGCTTCGGCGCGGATTTCCTGCACCTGAGCATCTGCGTCTGCTTGTACCTTCTGCAAGCGGACATCAGCCACTGTTTGGATCTCTTGCACTCGCATCTCCGAGAGCTGCAAAAGCTGCTGTGTCTGCTTCAGGGCTCTCTCAAGGCCTTCGAGGGCAGCTTGATGAGACACGCTCTGCTCCCTCAGACGCTTCTTTTGATCGCCAGCTAGGCCGGCCATGCCGTTGATGATGTCGAGGGTGCTCATCCAATCGCCAACCTCAACGGCTTCCGTATCGACACCGGATGGAGAGACGCCGACATCGTTGACTGCCGCCTCGGGTATGAGGAGAGATGGGTGTAGGTTCGGTTGTGGACCAAAGGCCGCTTCGCTCGTCAGTGGCTTAATCGTGCTAAACGAGGGCTTGAGCATGAGGATCTCAGCAGACGGCTTGTCGGCGATGCTGTCGAAGCTCGCTGCAACTTGCGTCAGGATTTGAGCCCAGGAGACTAATGGGGCCGCGGCCATGGTGTGCTCTTCCCTATGAGCTCATCTTTGCGATGACACAGCCATATCATCATAGTTAACGAAGCGTTAATAAGCGACAATTTTTAACCCAAAATTCAGGAAAGTTGATCGATCTTAACCTCAAGCGGACCCATGGGCTTATCTGCTGGTATCTCTAAACTGCATAGCGAGCGCTGATCCGACAATCGAAAAACATACGCTCGACGAGGTCCGACTGCTGTTCACGTTCGCTGGGATATGACGAGCCTGTTCGAATATGCGCGGCCCGAAGCGCGGCAAGCCGGTCGAGGCGGAACGCCGGCTGTATGCCCTCCTTACGCTCAAGAGCGCATCGAGCGATCAACCTGCTAACGAGAACGAAGATCCACTTCGAACTGCCCTCAGCGACTTAAAGCCGAATCTTTCACCGGCTAAGCTGTAACAGCCCGAGAACCTGCATTGACCGTGGAATGAGGGCGGGGCCAACTCTCGAGCGGTGGTACAT
The DNA here is from genome assembly GCF_008039475.1 of Methylobacterium sp. WL12. Classification (NCBI taxonomy): domain Bacteria; kingdom Pseudomonadati; phylum Pseudomonadota; class Alphaproteobacteria; order Hyphomicrobiales; family Methylobacteriaceae; genus Methylobacterium; species Methylobacterium sp. WL12. Next base: position 4,588 of record NZ_VRUW01000110.1, read on the forward strand.
AATTGCCGGAACCGAACCATCAATTGGAGCAGGCCATAACACGTTAACGATTTGTTAATCATCATCTAAGAAATTTCAGTAGCCGGCCTCCGCCGACTTCTGTTTTCCGAGCACACAATGTCTTTGGCTCCTTGGCTCTTCGTATGCTCTCCGCTCGGCTTGATCGCGCTCACGATTGCGCTTGATGGAGTTTTTGCGAAGTTACCGGCGCGGTACGACGACATATGGCGCCTGCCTCGCCACCGATATTGAGCTAAGCATGCTTAGCTGAGACGCCGACCGCCGCCGAGATCGATCTCGATGACGCCGCTCCTGCGACAACGCCGGTGCGGCGCTGCTGGAGCACGCGGATCATCCGACTGCACAGAGGGAACAGGAAGTGACGGCTCCGGGGCGATCGCGACGGGCACGAGGACCGGGGCCTGCGCGTCCCCGCCCAAACGGCCCTCCCGCGCCGGACGCCGCCAAGTGAACAGGAGGCCTTGGGCGATCCTGTGCCGGCGTGACACCGAACATCGATACCCTGGCCTCGTACGAGGTATCGACGATCCGTGTCTTGTCCTCGAACGATCAGCGCTGCCGTCGTTCGGCCCCCTCAAGCACCTCGACCGGCAAAGCCCCGACCCGCTGACCTCAACGCCAGCATTAAGATCAGGCTTCAGCCGAGTGCGCGATGCCACCAACCTCCGCCGGCACCGGACGCGTACTTGATATGTGACCCTGGTCTCAAGCGTCCGCGGTTGGACAGTGCCATTGAGAGAAGCTGCTGGTCCAGTACGAGCGTTCGTACTGACACAAGGTCTGCCGACCGTTGCCGCGCTACACTGGCCGACGGAAAGGCGGCGTGTCAGATCAGCCAATGGCCAAGCCCGATCTGAATTGTTGCGAAGTGAAGGTCGACGGCGCCTGGATCGTCGTGAGCCTCATTGAGGCGCAAGGGACGCATGCCAAGGCTGAGAAGCGCTGTCCGGCTTGCTATGGGCGCGTCGCGGTCGCCGGATCGTACACCTCAGTTGTGAAGCGTACGCTGATGCATCGCCGTGTTCACAATGGATGCCCGCTGATACCGAGGGCCTATTGCGGTACTCCTTCGCCGCACCCAGAAGCCGTGAAGTAGCCTCGGATTGATAGCCTCTTCGGAGCAGTGGCAATGAGCACCACGATCACCAGTGACCTGCTCAGGGCCAAGATCGTCGCCGCCGATGAGGTGAACGCCGCCGTGGACGAGTTCCTGCGCGACCCGACGGTGAGCCTGTTCCGGTTCGCAAGCGGGCACACGCTGGACCCAGCAGCCGCGGTTAAGGCACACGAGCCAGCGGCGCGAGCCGTCGCCGACCAGGATCGGACGGAGAAGTTCCGGCGCGGCATGGTGCGAACCGCAATCCTGCTGGGATGCACGGTGGCGCCATGACCAACAATCCTTACTACCAGGCCGCCGAAGCCCTGCGCGCGATGGGCCGGTATGTCGAGCCGCTCGGCGACGACCTTAGTCTGTGGCTGGTGGATGGCGAGGAGATGAGTGGCGCGGGGTTGATGAAGCTCGCTGCGCTCCTGGGCCTTATCCAGGGCTCGGCAACGATCCAGTGAAGCCGACCAACACCTCGCCGGCTAATTACCGACCGGCGCGGTGTCGGTGGGAACCGTCGAGCAGGTCTTCGGATCACTCCGCCGCTTGCTGAAAGCGCAGGCGCTGGTTCTGCCCGATGGCGCGGGAGATCAGGGAGCGGCGCGCGCTGTAGCTGGGCGAGACAAAGGGATAGTCGACCGGGAGACCCCACTTGGCACGGTAGGCCTCGGGCGACAGCCCTCTCATCGTAAGATGCCGGCGCAGCGCCTTGTAGGGCTTGCCGTCCTCGAAGCTGATGATGGCGTCCGGCGAGATCGACTTGCGGATCTCCGCATCGGTCGGCTTCGTCAGCACCAGCTTCGGCGAAGTGGTCAGCCCCGTGATCGAGCTGTGGACCGTACGGATCAGGTCCGGCAGGCTCGTGGCCGGTACAGGGTTGCGCGCCACGTAGGCGGTAAGGATCTTAGCGGCGATCTCGATGGGGTCTGTCGTGGTCTGCACGGTTCATCTCCTTCCGAATGCTATCGGGTGCGTGCGTGTCCAAACGTGGTGTCGCCGGGAACTCGATGTTGGCGTCGTCGATCACCCTAGACGGACTCGGCAGGTCGGCCTGCCGCCGTACGATTATACGCCTGCGATCTCGAAACACAACTTCTGCGCGAGTTGATTGATGGATGCGATCTACTTAGAATTGATTAATGGACTCAATCTGGACGCAATAGGAGGCCGTGAGGTAGAGTCGCGGCCATTTTGCCCCTTGAAGCTTCGGTTCAGGCACCTCTTGCAAGCCCCAGCGTTGACCCTCAGGCATGCAATTGAAGGTTGTATGAACCGCCTCCGCTTGCAGCTTCACCTGATCGGCTCGGGGGGCCTGCTGCTGCTTACGGCGGAGGTGTGGGTGAGGCTGTGGTGAGTGTGCCAAGCCTCACTCAGGCTTCTCGCGCTTCGCGATGACCCGGCAGGCTTGGCGCAGCGTGAGCTCACGGTCCGGGTAGAGCGTCGCGGCGGCGTCGAGCACGAGGCGGCCGAGCTCGAAGCTCCAAACCGTCGCCAAATGCCACTCAATCGAGCCCGAAGCTGTCCAGGCCTCCACGTTCAGGCCGCGCTGGATCGGCGTCGGCACGATATCCTTCTTCGACGGCGGCAGGATGAGCCGGGCCTGACACGCGCTCTCGTATTTGCGCGCGGGCGGCGACCCGGGGCGGCGCTGATGCCGGCGCGAGCCCGATAGGTGCCGGAGCACGTCGAGCTGCCGCATCGTGGGGCCGAAGCGAGCGAGGAGCCCGTCCGTCGCGTAACCATCGCGACCAGGTGCAATGGCCGAGCAAAGGAGGTCCAGCTAGCACACTCGGCTCTACAAGCCCGAGCTACACCTTAGAAATCAGCAAAGCCGATCTCGTTAACACTCTGTTAACTATTACAACCAATTTGTTAATCGTCTTGGCCAAAGGTTTCTCGGCCGGAGCGGATGGCGGGTAGGTCCTATGGACGCGGCAAAGAAGTACTCTTGGGACAGCCTCTCGCCGCTGGACGCGCCCGTCAGCAAATCCAGCTCCGACGCGCAGCTCTCGAAGGTGGTGCGACTAATCGGGCCCCTCGATGACATCGGTGGCGGCCTGCCACCGACGCGACGGTCATCGCCTCAGGACTGGTCGCTGTTGATCGATCGGGTTCGGCATGCCGCAACTCATGCCCGCCAAGTCGAGACAGAGGCGCAGGAACAGGAGCAGCGGGTCAATGAGGTGCTGGAGCGCGCGCGCGAAGACATCCAGAATGCCGCCGAGCGAGTTCGTACTGCTGAAGCGCGCACCGCTGCTATTCAGAACCGTGCCGACGAGCTGCTCAATGCCGCTGATGCGCGGGTGAAGGCGGCGGAGGAGCGCGCGCGCATCGCAGAGGAATGGCTCTCCCGCGTCTACGACACGATCGCAAGTGAGTTCGATGTGGAAGCTGCGGCGAAGCGGACGGCCTGATGTCGAGCAACACTCAGCGCTGTACCGTCCATGCGCGAGAGGACGGGAAGGATGCCGAACCCGGCGATGCTTGGCGCAGCAGCTCCAAATGGGCGGCCGACGTTAAATCGGGCGAGAAGGTCGTATCCCTTTTTTCCGAGCCCAGTCTGCCGGGTCCGCAGGAAAGGTCCGACGAGCCGGCGGTCGTGGATTGGCCTGGTGCGCTCGACCTGATCCGAGATGTTGGGACGCGTGTGCGCCGAGCACGCGATTTTGCCCAGGAAGTATCGCTGCGCTCGCAGTCGATCATCCAACGGAGCGTCAAGCAAACCGAGGATGCCGAGCGGCGTGCGCAGACTGCCGAGGCGGCAGCGAAGGCTGCGATGCTGCGAGCCGAGAGGGCCGACGAACTCGCCCGTCTATCGGAAGCGCGAGCCAAGCTTGCAGAGAAGCAAGCTAAGGAGGCGAGAGCCGCCGAAGCGGAAGCCCAGCTATGGCTGCAGCGCGTCCACGCCTGCCTCAAAAACGAGCTGGGCGATATCGTCGTCGACCTTTCCTAGCAACGCAGCAGCCGTGATGCGGTGATTGCATCACGCATCCCGATCAGGAACCACAGAGCGCGCCCCCCGGTCCGGCCGTTCGGCGAGGGGGGACTCTGCGGCGAGCCTTCAGGGTGGATGAGCCCGGCCGGCCTTTCGTCGCACACAGCCGCTTCGCCTGAACTGCGCTCGATGCGAGCAGTTGCCGCGTGACCACGATAGGAGAGGTCACGCATGTCGAACCCAGCCAAGGGCCAGTCCGGCGACGGTCAGCACCATAGCTCCATGAACGCGAAGGACCAGAGGGCGGCCGAGGTCCAGGAGGCCGGGAGTGCCAAGGCGGACGCTGGCCACCCCGAGGTTCTCGAAGGTGAGAAGGCCGATGCGCCGACCGAGGGCAAGGGTCAGCCAAAGTCCGCGGCGTCGAATTCGCCAGTTGGTGCGACGAGCGATGCCGCCACGAGCTCGGCGACGGTCGGCAAGGCTGAGAAGGAGGCCGCAGCCGCGGCGGGCGCCGGCAAGGAGCAGCATGGCCGGGGGCATCGCAAGGCGGAGTAGACGGTTCGGCCCCACCGCGATCTGCGCTCGTCGGGCGCTCGCCCCTGCGCTACCAGAATGAGTGGCGGCTTACGCTCGCCCGGGACATGCTGGTCGCCCGCGAGGCGCGTGTCGGAGAGGTCGCATTGCGCGTCGGCTACGAGTTGGAGGCAGCCTTCAGCCGCGCCTACAAGGCCATGTTTGGACACCCGCCGCGGGACGAATCTGCGCCGCCGAGCGGTGCCGGATCACGCGAGCAGGACAGCGGTGTGAGGCAGGGGAGCTGAGCAGGTCGAACCCCAGCCGACGTCCGCTTTTGGGCGGTCATCAAAGCAGTCTGTACGGCTGGGTTGGGTCGGCACCCGCCGGTCCGCTCTACGACCGGGTTGGGTGGTTGAACGAACCCGCTTGCGCGGGATGGGTGGCAGCTTCGAGGTTTTCGGATTGGGACGAACGCCCCGCGCTGATTGAGCGTCGCCCGGCCTGGGCGGACGATCCCGGCTCCCTTCATCCGAGTGGAGCCGGTTCCATGACCATCCTTGCTGTTCCCGCCGCTGGGTCGCTGCGCCAGCGCCTTGTCGACGATATGACCCTGCGCCGGTTCTCGCGTGAGACGCAGCGCAACTACCTCCGCGATGTCGGGCGTCTGGCGACGTTCCTGCGGCGCTCGCCCGACACGGCAACCGTCGACGACCTGCGCCGTTTCCAGATCGCGCAGCAGGAGATCGGCCTCGGGGTGCCGACGATGAACGCCATCGTCTCGGCCCTGCGCTTCTTCTTCGTCCATACGATCGACCGGCCCGATCTCGCCCGCAGGCTGGTCCGCCTCAACCATCCGCGCCCGCTGCCCGACGTCCTGAGCCCCGAGGAGGTGGGGCGGCTGCTCGGTGCCACAGTCTGCCTCAAGCATCTGGCGGCCCTCTCGGTGGCCTATGGCGCGGGATTGCGCGTGGCCGAAGTCGCCGCGCTCAAAGTCGCCGACGTCGACTCGACGCGCATGCTGCTGCGGGTCGAGCGTGGCAAAGGCGGCCGCGACCGCAACGCGATGCTGTCCACCGATCTCCTGGTCCTCCTGCGGCGCTGGTGGATCGAGGGACACCGGCAGGGCGTCCTGCATCGCGAGGGTTGGCTGTTTCCCGGCCAGGACTGGGCCCGGTCGATCAGTACCCGCCAGCTTCACCGCATCGTGGTGGAGGCGGCCCGGTCGGCCGGGATTCCCAAGCGCGTCGGTCCTCACACCCTGCGCCACTCCTTCGCCACCCATCTCCTGGAGGACGGCGTCGATATCCGCGTCATCCAGGTGCTGCTCGGACACGCCCGCCTCGACACGACGGCACTCTACGCCAAGGTCGCCACCCGGACGGTGTGGGCCGTGACGAGCCCCCTCGACAGGCTCGCCCTGTTCCATGGGGAGGGACCCGCACCGGGCTGAGGCGATGCCCGCCACGATCGAGCTAGCCGACGTCTTCCGCGCCGCCGGTCCCGCCTATCGCGCCGATGGGGCCGGGCACCTGGACCTGGCTACGCGGAAGGTGATGGCGGCGATCGAGCAGTGCCGCACGGCCAGCCTCGGCGGGCATGTCGAGGGCTGCGACGCGTGCGGCCACCTGCGCGTCGCCTACAATTCCTGCCGTAACCGGCACTGCCCACGCTGCCAGGGCGCGGCGGCGCGGGACTGGCTCGCCGCCCGCGAGGCTGACCTCCTCCCGGTCGGCTACTTCCACGTCGTCTTCACCCTGCCCGCCGAGATCGCCGCCATCGCCTTCCAGAACAAGGCCGCCGTCTACGATCTGCTGTTCCGGGCCGCGAGCGCGACCCTGACGCGGATCGCCGCCGACCCGAAGCATCTCGGTGCCCGCATCGGCTTCACCGCCGTGCTCCACACCTGGGGCTCGGCCATGACCCACCATCCCCATCTCCACATGATCGTGCCCGGCGGCGGCCTCTCGTCGGACGGGACCCAGTGGGTCGCGTCACGCCCGGCCTTCCTCCTGCCGGTGCGGGTGCTGGGCATGCTGTTCCGCCGCCTGTTCCTCGAAGGGCTCGCGGCCCTCCACGAGACCGGGACGCTCGCCTTCTTCGGCACCCTGGCCCCTCTCGCCGACGCCAGGGCCTTCGCCCGCGCGCTCGCCCCGGTGCGCAGGAAGCGCTGGGTGATTTACGCCAAGCCGCCCTTCGCCGGACCGAAGGCCGTGCTCGCCTACCTGTCGCGCTACACTCACCGCGTGGCCATCTCCAGCCGACGCATCCTCGCCTTCGACGGAGCGAACGTCAGCTTCCGGGTCAAGGACTACCGGTGCGAAGAGGGCGGGCAGGCGCGGGTCATGACCCTGTCCGCCGGGGAGTTCATCCGGCGCTTCCTCCTCCATGTCCTGCCGCGCGGCTTCCACCGCATCCGGCACTACGGCTTCCTCACCGGCTCGAACCGGAAGGCCGGTCTGGCCCACATCCGCGCGATCCTCGGCACACCGGTCCCGCCGCGATCCACCGACTCTGAGCCGGACGCGCGAGACGCTGCCACCGACGTGCGAGGGCCTTGCCCCTGCTGCGGTGGTCCCATGAGGATCGTCGGCGCCTTCGCGGGCTGGTACGAGCCGCGTGGGCCGCCGTTCCGCCCCGCGCCGAACCGGGCGTGTACGCCATGACCCGGCATGGCCTGACAGCGCCAGCCATCCGAGGACCCGCACCTCGGGGCTCGCTTCTCCGCGTGCCGAACGCCGTGATGAGCCTCGCGAACACTGCCCCTCAACCCTCGCACTACTTTGGCAGATTTCATCCAAGGTGGTTGATCGAGCGCAGCATCACAGTGCGGGCATCGGCGGGGTGGCGGTCGGCTGAGGTGGTCCAGGATGGCCTGCCGGATCGCCGGCATCGAGGGTTGGGGCGGTGGGCAGGCGATTCTTT
>NZ_VRUW01000111.1:0-12065 GCF_008039475.1 Methylobacterium sp. WL12
CGGTCTCAAGACTCTTCATCCGTCGAACTTGATCCGACTTCAGGCCGCCAAACTCACGCCGCCACCGGTAGTACGTCACCGAACTCACACCGAGCGCGCGGATTGCATCGGCCACGCTCTGGCCCTGTGAAATCAGAACGTCCGCCTGACGTAGCTTCGTGACGATCTCCTCGGGCTTCGGGTGCTTTGCCATCTCGTCCGTCCTCCAGGCTCAAAAGCCATACCAAAGGGCGGACCACTTCAATGGGGGCTGACCAGTCTTCCAATGGCCGTGCGGCACGGGCGAGCGCAGCCGCTCGCCGCGCGGGGAGCGTCCGCGCAGGCGGGCCATGTTGGTGGCGGTCCAGGTCTCGTCGAGGAAAACAAGGCGCGCAGGGTCGAGGTCGGGCTGACCCGCAAACCACGCCTCGCGCGCCGCCTTCACGTCCGGGCGGTCCTGCTCGGCGGCGTGCGCTGTCTTTTTTTGTACGTGAGGTCGCGTGCGTCGAGGAAGCTCCACAGGGTGCCCAGCCCGACCGTGAGATCGTGCTCGTCCCGCAAGCGGGCGCGCATCTCTTCCAGGGTGATGTCGTCCTTTGCGTCGATCAGCGCGCGCAGGAACGCCTCGTGCGGATCGAGCTTCGAGCGGCGCGCCCGTCCTTGCGGACGAGCGGCCACCGTCCCGGTCGTCGTCAGCGCGGCCATCCAGCGGATCGAGGTCGCGATCCCGACCCCGAAGCGCGCCGCCGCCTGCCGACGCGACGTCGTTGCGGCCGCTGCCACCACACGCTCGCGCAGGTCTTGGCTGTAGGGTCGGCCCATGCATCGCTCCCTCATCAAGAGCGATCAGTGAATCAGCCCGACGCCGCTGCGTGAACCCCAATCAGTCGAATCAGCCCAAACCGAAAACGCACTAGCTGTTTGGTCCCGGCTTCGGTGATCAGAACAAAGTTGAACCGGCCGGACCGGCTACGTCGGACAATGTAATGCGGCTTGGCCAAAGATCCGGTCTCTCAAGCTGCCATTTCTGATCTTTTTGGAGAGAGCGTGGTTCGATATTCTTAACGAAAAAATTGATCTGGGTAGGGCAAGCTTAGATTATATTATTATCGCAAATTTCCGGATGCTCCATGCCTTGATCACTGCATCATACAACCTACCTGTCAGATTGGATGTCCGTGTGGATCAATCGCCCAATTTGGCCGCTGGGCCAGGAGTCGCAAGCCCTCCTCCGATGCGCCTGCAATGCGCGCAAAGGCACACGGTTCTCGAGATCAAGATCCTGCACCAAGTAACCCACGCTCGCCCGGATGCGACCGCTACTGTCGCCATATGTACATGGAAGCGGTCAACGGAGCAGGCACTGACGATGGCGAAGCTAGCGACCGACCACATCGTTCCCAAAGCTGTCGGCAATCATGCCTCGTGTCTGTTGGAGGACAGAGCGCTCCTCCACCGCCGTAAAATTAAGGCTATGATACAGCCCTAGCAAAGCCAGGCGAGCTTGCCTCGTGTGACGCCGATGTCGCGTTTCATTCCTTTGATAGCGGAGCTCGCCAGTGTATTGATCTATGATCTGTTATTATTTTTATTGGTTGAGATTACCTCAGGCGACCTCGTAGACCCTGCGGGAAGAAGCCGCCGGGGCTCTGCGTAGTGTTTAGATAGGCGATGTTAAGGACCTGACCGAACGTCCGTCCGAAAGCAAGGCTGTTGCGATCGGCGGGAACAAGATTAGCATCGGTCTGAGAAAAGCCGGGTGTCGCCGACTGATCTCCACTGATGCCTTGATCAAGATCGGTGTTGCCGTCGAGGGCGTCGCGCGCGTTCGAGATCGCATTCGCCTGCGTGATCAAACCGCGTGAGTAGAGAAGCGTGCGGATCGCGCCTGCCTGATACCCTTCGGTGCCCAGGAAGCCGGAAGCCGTCATCAGAACGTTCTTGTCCTTAATAAACGGCGCACCGCCGATCAGGGCTGTGACGCAGACATCTTCCAGCAGGAAGGCTCCCAGGAGGAACGTGTCATCGCTGGCATAAACGTCGAAACGATCGTTCGGTCCGACGAGCCCGGCTGAGCGAGCCGCAAAGGTGAATGCGAAATCGAGATCGATTTGCGGCCGGCCAATTCGGCTCGCATCCGGTAGCGCGGCGCGAAGTGTCCGAACGTGGGCTTCTTCATCGGCCCCCAGTTCGAAAGCGAATTTGCGGATGAAAGGATCCGCGAACGGTACCTGCTTGCCGCCGTTGACGGTTCCCACGCCCCCAACGCCGTCGATATCACCAGCCTTGAGGCCTGTGCCATTGACAGCGCGCAGATAGTACTCAGCACCAAGATACTCGAAGTTGAGTGCGAACTGAACAATGTCGATGTCGGTGATGTCTGCGGGCGCAACTTGCGCCATTGCACTATCTGGACCAGCAGCTCCGAGTATGGCCGCTCCTACGGTGCCGAGTCCGAGGGCCTGAATGAAGGCTCTCCGGCAGGTCCCCAGATCGGCTTTGTTCAAAACAACTTCTTCGACTTCATTCTGTGATCCGGGCTGAACATTCTCGCTCATGGTCGGCTTCCACCCTGTTAACAGTTCCCCGAACGGGAGACTATGGTGAGCGGACTAGGTGTCCTTAACCTATGGTATCTTTTAAGTAAGGAGTGATGCTTCTTATTCGACGTGTCTAAATTAACACATTATTAATTGAATTCAGGCTTAACAGTGGATCAATCGCATCCAACCAAACAACAATGCCGACACAGATAAAATTCTTGCCAAATAAGATTTCTGTATGAATTTGCCGCGTATGATCGAAGTGTAGCAGTCAGTCGGTATCTTATTAACATGCTGGTTAACATGCTGGCGCTTCTATCGCGGGATAAATGCAGCAATCCATCCGGCTTTGAGTTCACGCGGAACGAGGAAGAAGTCCCAGGTGGCAAAATCCGCGACTGCGTTCCAGACCGCTTCCTCCTCAACAAGGTTTCCGAACAGGTCGGCACAGAAATAGCCGTGTGCTCCAGCAAAGTCGAACAAGCTTCGGCGTTCGTGGCCGTAGAACCCGTATCCCGCCCAGCCATACTCAACGCTGATGATGGGACGATGCCGCGCAAGAAGGGCTGTTGCCCCTGAAAGCGCATCGATCTCGGCTCCCTCGATGTCCATCTTGATGAATGCGAGGCGATCAAGATGTGCCAAGGCGTTGTCTAACGTCTCGACCACGACCCGGATCGACTTCGTCGGCATATCCGGACGGCTGAAAAAATGCGCACGTAAACCGCTTTCGGCAAGCGACTGCGCGACGACGAAGTCTGTTTCGCCTCTCTCTCGCGACACGGCGGCCTCGCGGATGTGGACGCGGGGCGTTGTACGAAAGCGCTCGCGGAGCGCTGTCGCTAGGTGCGGAATCGGCTCGAAGGCGTGTACAGCGCCGTTTTCACCGACCAAATGGGCGATTTGGCCCAAATGCTCGCCAGAATGGGCTCCGAGATCAACCGCCACGTCACCCGGTTTGAGAAACCGTCGATAGCCTTCGGTTAGGACCATTTCGAAGTTTATCGTTTGACCAGTTAATTGGATGAGTTTGATAGCATTGGCCGCCGCGATTGCTGGATGCATATGTATTTTTCTTCCAATTTATCTTTGATTGTATCTTAAGATGCGCCGTAGACGGTCGGAGCAACGGCTTCCACATTCATTAGCCGTCTCTCTGTCAGTTCATGCCTTGCGGATCCCGGCTAGGGTCGTGGGGTCTGCTGGTGTAATTGCTAGTGCCGTCATCGTATCGGCACTACTCGCAGGCTGCGATTGCTCGAGCGCGACGGCCGCGAGCGCGGCAACGGTGATTGCGGACCACAGCCCAGCTACAGCGACAGTCGGGGTCTTCGGCACGTACGAACCCTCACGGCGGATCGTAGGATGCCCGTGATTGGTTAATGGGGCCGATCAGCGGCAGGCGTTTAGTCCAAAAAGACGCGCACCCCGTCGGTATTGAGGATGTCGCGCTGATCGGCGCACCAGCGCTCGGCACCAATCTCGGCGATCTCCCTGGACAGGCGCTGGCCCTCTTCGTCGATCGCCGCCTGCGCTTGCCGGTGGCCGATTGCGTTGTCGAGCGTCGGGCGGACGGTTCGCAGAAGGCCCTCCGATACCTTGTCGTCGATCGTGTAGGCCCTCCTGCAATAGAGCGTGATACCGGCCTGCGCGCCGACGATACGCACCAGCCCTTGGACCATCTCGGCCTGCTCCTCATCCTTCGACGAGGCAGCGAGACAAGTCTGGGCGCCGATCATCAAGGCGAGAGCGACGAGGGCGCGTTTCATGGAGTGACCCGTGAGCGTCGACGCTCCATCAGCGCCGCAGCAAGCGTTGAACAATCGGCGACGACACTCGGCTCCGTCGGCCGCTTGCCTAAAAGCGCTTTGTTCGCTGTGCACGCCTGCTACGGTTTCAGCAGAAGCACGTTCACGGCCTTCGCGAGCACGCGGACGGTATCGCCTTCGGTCAGGCCCAACTCGTCGAGCGAGTCGACCGTCATGACCGACGACATGCGGTAGGAGGTGCCGACCAACTCGACGTCGACCTGAGCCATCACGTCGCCAAGCCTGATTGCAATGATCGTCGCCGGGATGTCATTGCGGGCGTTGTGCTTCATCTCCGATTGCCCTTCGCCTTCAGCTGTTCAGCGTCTCTCGCCAGGCGCGCGGCTCTCTGCCGAGCCAAATTAGTCTCAGCCACGTTCGCCGGCGCCTCGTCGGTAGGCATGGGGATCGGCGGGCTCTGCTCCTTCGCAAAAGCCGCTTCCGCTTGCTTCCACTCTTTGCTCTGATGTTCGGACAGGTCGTGTTCCTTCAGGTTGGAGTAGGCACTTCGCGTTCAAGCCTTCTTGGGCAATGCCACAGGTAGGCTGACGCCCTACACGCCCGGTCCGCTGACGGGGAGCCCATGCTCTGGTGTCGGTGCAACGCCAAGCCCAGCGTCCTCAGGGCTTGTGGCGCCCAGGCGTCGCAGGAGGGACTCGTAGGTTTGGGCAGCAGGGGAATGCGGTTGTAGCTCGTTGGTGGCGTCCAGGAGCTGCCGGACATCGTCAACGAACAGGCGCTTGGCCTCGTCACCAGCCGGCACAGTTTCGAAGAGCCGACCGATCGCGAGCTCGAACAGGCCGACAAGGATCCCGAGCTTCTCGACCTGCTCAGACATCGTGCATCCTCATTTCAGATCGCCCATCATTTTCAAGTGCTCGGTCAGTGTCGCACTGGCTGCTCAACGAACGAGCGAATCCCGTCTTTGGCTATCGCATGCTCGAAAGCCTCAAAGGCATCCTCATCGGTCGCGAAGGTGCCATTCCAGGCCGTGTGCCCGTCTTCGTGGTCGACGACCTCAAGGGTCCACTCGTCCTCAGTACCGGCGAAGCGGTAAATGTGGACCTGCACCGTCGTACCATCGGGAGTGATGCTACCGCCTAGGGGTGAGTCTTCAATCTCTAGGTCAGGGATCTCGCTCATCGGTCGCTCTATCAGTTTGCACCTTCGGGGTCCTTCCTTATGGCGCTACCGCATCTCCGCTGAAACCGTGGGCGTCGAAGATCCTCCTCACGAGGCCCGACCGCTTCGCCTCCGCAAGCCACGCCGTCACCAAGGCAAGCGCCGCCGGCCGGCCCTTTGGAACAGCGACGGCCACCTGCGTTTGCTGGAAGCCGCCGGAGACGATCCGCGAGCCGGGGACCTGCGCCACGATCGGCTGCAGCGTGTCTCGTGACAACGCGAAGGCGTCGGCCGTGCCGGTTCGCATCCGTTCGATCGCCTCCGCTACGGAGGGCACAGCCACCGGTTTCGTCTGCTTCAGCGTGCGGGCCGAGGTGCGGATCGTCGTCGTCCCGTCGATCGCCACCACCCGGAGATCAGGCCGATCGACCTGCGCGACGTCGACGATGCCCGATGCACCGGTCACCAGGTAGGTGCTTTCGAGGTCATAGTAGCCCGGCCCGAAATCGAGCACCTGCTTGCGAGCCGCATCGACGGGCATGAAGCTCACGTCGATCGTCTCGGCTTGGATTGCCGCTGCTGCGGCGCCTGAGTTGGGAAACAGAGTGATGGCGAACGCTAGGCCTGTCTTTTTAGCGAGGTCGGCACTGAGATCTGCCGTGACGCCAGAGGGCTTCCCGTCTGATGTGCGGCCAACGAAGATGAGACCGGCGGACGGGGCCTGGATGAGGCCGACCCGAAGAGTGCCAGTAGGAGTCAGCTCTGCTTTGCCAGATGCATCCTGTGCGAAGCCGGGAAGCGGCATGGCGGCGAGAATGACTAGCGCGACCGGCAATCCGTCAGCGAGCGGCATGGGTGGCGTTCCCAGAATGGTTTCTTGCCGTCCGCTGTACAGGGTCGTCGAGCTGGATCCCATACGAGCGGAGCGCCAGCGGCTGATGCACGTTGCGCTATGACACCAGGTTGGAGCGAGTTCATGGAAGTCAGCGATATGAAGAACCCGCCTTTCGTGGTGTTCACCTTCCGAGACGGGCACGTCGTCGTCGAAGAGGATGCCGCAACCGAGGTGGCTGCCCGCCTGCGCTTCGCATCCGCGATCGACATGTGTGAGACACGGGACGATGCGCATGCCCACCGGGTAGAGCTGCGAGCGGGCGCAGATATCATTGACACTTGGCCGAAGGCCGACCGTTCCTGAGACTTCCGTTCGAGCGCCTCAAAGTGAAACTGTGGAATCCGTTCCGTGAGTAGATCAGGGCCGAACTGTACGCGTTCTCGTGCCACAGGAACGAGCTCCGCAGCGCGCAGTTTGCCCTGCTCATCCACCGGGGGCTCGTAACCAACCGCCCCTGGACGACAGGAGAGCGACGATGGCGAATGCAGGCAAACACGGCATGCACCCTGGAAGCCAGGGTAAGGGATCAGGCTCAGGAGCGATGACCGAGCTGCCGGAAGGCGTGATTGAGGACAATGCGGTGCTGAGCAACCGCGACAAGGCCCAGCATGGCGACGAGCGCGGTCTGGATAGCAAGACGGTGCAGACCGAGCAGTACCAAGACCACTCGGCCAATCGGCTGGAGACTAACGAGGACCGAGCGCAACGCGGCAGCGACGCTGGAAACTCCTAGGCCTCGTTACAACCCGCCCAGTCCATCGGGCGGGTCGCTCATACCGTCATCCACCCTGCAAACTCTCCGCGAAATCGTCCGGCACCTCGCCGAACTGACCCAAGATCGTCGCGCTTTCCAGCTCGCCAGTCTCATCGTCGGCGATGACCTTGATCGCTGCGGTGCCTGGCATCCGGCCTGCCATCGCTTCAGCCTTCTTCAGCGCGCCGTTCTCTGTCGGTGCCACCTCGCGGTCGCCGGGCACCAGGCGCTTCCGCTTAATGACGAACGTCTGCACGATGTACGTCGTCTTCATGCCCATGGCTGATCTCGCCTCTCACGCTGTGAAGCGACTATCCCGTATGTGCGTGAACGCCATCCTCCAGATGGATCGTCCCTTCGCGTCGTAGACCTCGACGTGCCACGCCGACCAATCGGCCCGATCGTCACTACGCATGAGATCGAGAGCAATCCGCTCGGCGTGAAAGCGCATCAGAGCGTCCGACGGCAAGCGCTTGCCCCTGAGATCCGCCACGAGGCTCAGGCCATTGGTGCAATGGAAGCGGTAAAGCGGCGTCGGCATTGGCGTTCTACCCCGCGCTCCACATTGCTTCACCGCCCTTTCCCCGGGGCGTGGCCGTCGAAGTCGAAACACGGTCCCGCTCGCTGTCTGTTCCTTGTATGTTCTTGGACAACTCGGAGCCGCGATGCACCCCCAGCCCCATGAACCGCCTGTGGAGATCTGGCTGACCGAGGCCGAGACGATCGCGCTCGCCTATCGCCGTGCCGCCCGCGGCGACGCCTGGGCCGCGCTGGTCCAGGCGATCGAGGACGCTCTGTCCGATCTTGCAGAGGCCGAGCGCCGGTCGCTGCGGCGGGATCGGCTCGTCTCGCGTGGCTACGTTCGAGCCAACTTGCCAGGGACGGTCACGTGAGCCCCTACGCGGTCGACGAGCTGATCCTCGGCAGCATGGATGCCGTTCGCGTGCCCGTGATCGGGCAGGCGCTGTGTGCCGGCTTTCCGAGCCCGGCCGACGACTTCCTGGAAGGCGCGCTCGAGCTGCCGCGGTGGCTTGTGCCGAACCCGCCGGCCACCTTCCTGATGCAGATCCGCGGCGAGAGCATGCGCGGCGCCGGCATCCACGATCGCGACCTCGCCTGCATCGACCGCAGCCTACGGGCCGAGGATGGTAGCGTCGTCGTCGCGGTGGTCGACGGACAGCTCTCGTGCAAGCGCTACCGCATGGTCGGCAACCGGGCGCGGCTCGACTTCGACAACCCGGAGATGCCGGCCTTCGCCGTCGACGAGTTCGGCGAGGTCGAGATCTGGGGCGTGCTGCGCTTCTCGATCCGGTGGCACCTCGCCCGCGGGCGGCTGTCGTGAGCGGGCCGGCGCCGCGGCAACGCGACCGGATCGGCGGCCGCGCCATCGCGCTCATCGACGGCAACAGCTTCTACTGCTCGTGCGAGCGGGTGTTCGACCCGAAGCTCTCCGGCGTGCCGGTGATCGTACTGTCCAACAACGACGGCTGTGCCATCGCCCGCACCGCCGAGGCCAAGGCGCTCGGGATCAAGATGGGCGACCCCTACTTCAAGATCCGCGACATGTGCCGGGTGAAGGGCGTGCGGGTGTTCTCCTCGAACTATACCCTCTACGGCGACATGAGCGGCCGTGCGAACGCGGTCTACCGGGACTTCTCCCCCATGGTGGAGATCTACTCGATCGACGAGAGCTTCCTCGACCTCTCGGACGTGCACCCGGATCTGCGCCTTGAACTCGGGCGAGACCTGCGCTCCACGGTGCGCGCCTGGACCGGTATCCCGACCTGCGTCGGCATCGGCCCGACCAAGACCCTCGCGAAGCTCGCCAACCACATCGCCAAGCGCATCGCCCCACTCGACGGGGTCTGCGATCTCACCGACCCGGCCGAGTACGAGCACTGGCTCTGCCGCATCCCAGCCGGCGAGGTCTGGGGCATCGGCCGGGCGTCGCTCGCCAAGCTCGAAGCCATGGGCGTCGACAGCGTGGCGGATCTCGCCGACCTCGACTCGCGACCGGTGCGCAAGGCGCTGACCGTGGTGGGCGAGCGCATCATCCACGAACTGCGCGGCCTGTCGTGCCTACCGCTCGGGGCACTACCAGCCCAGCGCAAGGGCTGCGCGGTGACCCGCTCGTTCTCGACCCGGATCGAGGACCGCGCCACGCTGGAACAGGCGGTCTCGGCCCACGCCACGCGGCTGGGCGAGAAGCTTCGGCGCGAAGGGCTCGGCACGAACCACGTCTCGGTGTTCTATCATACGAGCGAGCACGACCGCGGCGCGCCGATGCGCTCGGTCTCGACCACTGTGACGCTGCCGGAGGCGACGAACGACACGCTCGCCCTCATCAAGGCGGCGCGCCTCGGCGTCGCCAAGACCTGGCGCGAGCCCGGCGCTAGGCCGTGGCGGTTCAGCAAGGCCGGGATCGTCACCACAGACCTGATGTCGCTCGACGCCAGCCCACGCGCCCTGATCGGCCAACTCGACCGCGAGCGTTTCGGCCCGCTGATGGCGGCGATCGACGCCTGCAACGCCCGCTTCGGCCGCGGCAGCGTTGTCCCAGCCCGCGCCGGCCTCGTGGAGAAGCGCACGTGGAGCACCAAGTTCGAGATGCGGACGCCGCGCTACACAACGCAGGTCAGCGAACTGCCGATCGCGGTGGCCGGCTGATGGAGCGCCTGTGCGACCTCCGCGCACACCGGCTCGTCGTAGAGTGCCCGCCATGCGAGCGGCGTGGCACCTACGATCTTATGCGACTGCGGCAGCGGTTCGGAGAGCACGCTGACCTCTACGACGTGTATCTGCGGCTGACGCAGTCATGCGGCCATCAGAAGCCTGTCGGATCGCGCCAGCCGAACCAGTACGGCCGGACCTGCCGCGCCGCGATCGGCGTCGAGGGGGGCGACGGGCGTACTGGCTTGCCCTCGCGGACGTAGATAAAGCGCTACTCGAACGACCCCCCCAGGTGTCCGACGGCGTCCTTACATCCCCGCCATGTTCTAGCGAAAGAGATGAATGGAAAGCGTCACAGTGGTTTTGGCTTTGTTGCTCTCCGTTCTGGTGAGCGGCGCCCTCAACCGCCTGCTTCCGCTACCGCTTCCGTTGATCCAGATCGCGATCGGTGTGGCCCTTGCCCTCGGGCCACTGCCGAGCACATCGCTCGATCCCGAAATCTTCTTCCTCGTTTTCCTGCCACCGCTCCTGTTCCTTGATGGCTGGCGCATTCCGAAGCGTGACCTCTTCCGGGACGGCAAAACCGTGGTGGCGCTGGCGCTTGGTCTCGTCGCGCTGACGGTGCTTGGGATCGGCATGCTGATCCACGGCATGATCCCCAGTATCCCGCTCGCTGTGGCCTTCGCCCTTGCCGCAGTCCTGTCACCGACCGATCCTATCGCCGTCTCATCCGTGGCTGCTCAGGCCCCCGTTCCCCGGCGCCTGATGCATATCCTTGAAGGCGAGGCGCTGCTGAACGACGCCACCGGCCTCGTCTGCCTACGCTTCGCCATCGCTGCTGCTTTGACCGGGACCTTCTCCCTTCCTCAGGCTGCAACGACGTTCGTCTGGCTAGCGCTTGGTGGCCTCGGCATTGGCGCCTTGACGACTTTTGTTCTTATGGGGGCCCAGGATCTCCTGCGGCGGCGGACAGGCGAAGATCCCGGCCTGCAGATCCTGTTCAGCCTCCTCACGCCGTTTGGGGCCTACCTCGCAGCCGAGCACGTGCATGCGTCCGGTATCCTGGCTGCCGTCGCGGCCGGTATCGCCATGACCTACGTCGAGATCCAGGGGCGCAGTCTTGGCAGTACCCGCGTCCGCCGAACTGCCGTTTGGGACACCGTCGCGCTAGCCGCCAACGGGTCGATCTTCGTCCTGCTGGGCGAGCAACTGCCCGAGGTTCTTGGGCACGCTGTCAAGCAGGCGGATGTCCAGGGCGCCGGCTGGCTCGTCGCATGGGTCCTCGCCATTACGGCCGGCCTGATGGCAATCCGGTTCGTGTGGGTCTGGGTCTCGCTCCAGTTCACCCTGGTGAAAGCTCGCCTGCGTGGCGAAAGGCGCGAGGGACCGACATGGCGCCTTGTAGCGGCTACGACGCTGGCCGGCGTGAAGGGAGCCATCACCCTCGCCGGCATTCTCACGCTGCCGCTCACCCTGAAGGATGGCAGCCCGTTCCCGGCTCGCGATCTTGCCATCCTGCTGGCGATGGGGGTCATTCTGACCTCGCTGCTCCTTGCCAGCACGGTCCTGCCGCTGCTTCTCCGTGGGCTTGAGCTTCCTCCCGAGCCAAGTCACGATGCCGAAGAAGACGCAGCGCGAGCCGCCGCTCGCGACGATGCGGTGAGGGCCATCGAAGCCCTGCAACATCGCCTCGTCGAGGAGCAGGAGGACGCCTCGATCGCGGTCGAAGCTGGCGCTAGAGCGATGGACCGATACGAGGGGTTGGAGGCTCCGACGGCAGAGAGCCGAAAGGAGTTCAGCCGCGTAAGGCAGCTAGCGAACACCGAGAAGCGCTTACGCCTCGCAGGTATCGAGGCCGAGCGCCAAGCGCTCTACCGTTTGCGTCGCTCTCAAGCCATCGACGATGTGCTCCTGCGTCGGCTCGTTCGTGAGATCGATCTCATCGAAGCGCGCCTCGTGATCTAGCTCTCAATCGTCCTGGGCTGAGGAGCTCCCCATGTCTCAGGACGACCGCCGTAAGCGCTCGGTGACGGCTGCCTTGTGCGGATAGGGCTTGGGTCTGGATACAGGGGATGGCGCGGGATGGCGCTGTATCGGCCCTGTGTCTGGACCTATGACGAACACGGCTCACATCGTGGTTGCGGGAACGCGACGGACCTGGTCGTCCGAGCACAAGGGGGCGATCCTTGCCGAGGCGGAGGATCCGGCGACGACGGCCTCCGCAGTGGCGCGCCGGCACGGGCTTCATTCGAGTCTGCTGTTCCGCTGGCGCCGCGCTCTCCGGACAGAAGCAT
>NZ_VRUW01000112.1:0-11986 GCF_008039475.1 Methylobacterium sp. WL12
CAGCGACAGCTGACATCCGTGTTGCGATCTCCACCGCATCACCCCTGGCCTCATCCAAGCAACTGTCCTGGCATCTCCTGCGTGAGCCCGAAGACCTCGACCCCGAGGCAGCCGCGGTCGTTGCGCGTGTCCTACAGGATCCCGAGGCGGCCAAGGTCGTCGATCTCGGTCGCCGCTTCTGCCGGATCGTCCGGAGCCGCTGTCATACGCCGCCATCGGGGGGATCGGATGTCACGGCGTTCGATGAATGGCGGGGCGACGCCCAAAACTGCGGCGTCCGCATCGTCGAGAACTTCGCTGCCAGCCTCGGTCAGGACGGAGACGCCGTCCGGGCTGCGCTGACGCTGCCTTGGAGCAGTGGGCAGGCCGAAGGGCAGATCACGCGTCTCAAGCTCTTGAAGCGCGCCATGTACGGCCGCGCCAACCTCGATCTCCTCCGCCGACGGTTCCTCCTCGCAGCCTGATCCACCAAACTTGGCGAAGAGCCACTTCAATGGGGGCCGATCAAACGCCCGCACTCCGGAACTCGCCCGAGTCTTTACGGTCGAGCGCCTGCTCGGCTCTCCGATCCCGATCGAGGCCGTCGGATCGACCGACCGCTTGGTCAACGTGTTCGATGGCGGGCCCCGGACGCGGGTTACCCTGCGGCTCGTCACTGGACGTGCGGCGATCCCGATGGTGAAGACGCGTCAGCCCGATCCGTTCGTAACGCAGGTCTACGCGCGCAACGCAGACACCAAGAAGCCCTGGGTGTCGGCGATCCCATCCTCGCACGTCTGGGTCGCCCGGCTGCCTTCGGACCTGGGGCCGGGGACGCACCGCGCGGACGTCGAGGTCCTGGACGAGTACGGCCGGGCGCGGCGCGAGGCGATGATCATCGAAGTCACCGGTGCGTGACGCTCGGGCTCGTTCGCCGCTGCCTCGGTGACCCGACTACCGAGGATTATGCCTGTCATCAGCCTGTTGCACGGTCGGTGGTAGCGGCCGTGCAACGGCGCTTTCCCCCGAGACCCGGCGCCGAACCTCATCCCGCCCGGCATACCGCCGCGGCGGGTTTTTTGTGGCGCAGGGGTCACCGCCATCGGCTTCCCGCACGTTCGGCAACGAAGGTGACCATCGCGCGTATTGACCGAACTCTTATGGATCGGACCCACACTCTGCGTCCGCTCGCATCCTTTCGCCGATCCTCGGATGGTCCGCTTCGGGAACCTCGTAGGTGTCACATCAGTGTAGACAGGCCACCGAGATCCTGGGCGCGGAGCTCAACCCCCGCGGTCATGCCTGGCCTTCTGCCCGTCCGCTTCGGGCCGAAGAGGGTATCAGAGCTAACATCGCTGCCCCCTGCGATTACGTCCTGTCACAGCCCGTCGCGTGGCTTCACCCTGGCCCAAGAGATATCACGGCCACAGGCGCTCGTGCGTCCAGCCTCCTTGATTGTTTTGCCGGTATCGCAAACGCGTGTGTCTGCGTTCCTCGTCCGCCTGCCAGAACTCGACCTCATCCGGCTTGACGGCGTAGACCGCCCAGGTCGGTGATACGATGGATGGGTCGGCCTCGATCCGACGCCGCTGCTCGGCCAAGCCCGCATCCAATGCTGCGTCACCGACGAGGACGTCGCTCTGCCGAGCGAGCAAAGCGCCCGCACGCGAACCGATAGGGCGGGCCAAGAAGTCCGCCTCACAGATCTCTCGATCCATTTCGACAACCGGACCTCGCAGGCGGACCTGCCGACCGAGTGGTTGCCAGTAGAAGGTCAGGGCGGCGCGGGGCTGGGCGGCGATCTGGCGGCCTTTGGGACTGAGCTTTGTGCTGGCGAAGTGCCACCCTTCGGCATCCACGTTCTTAAGGATCAAGACGCGGGCATCAGGGTAGCCCTGCTCATCGACAGTCGAGAGCGTCATGGCATGGGATTCGGGTATGCCCCGATTGATAGCATCGTAGAGCCATGTCTCGAAAAAACGGCGTGGGTCATCCGAGACGGCGCAAGTATCGAATGGCGCGAAGGGACCGGCAAGGGACTTGAGGCCGCGAAGCCGCTCTTTCAGTGCCATGAACTACTCCGACATCGACCAACAGGAGGACAGCGTGTGAACTTCCTGCCGAGGTGGTATTTAGGCTACCTGATCGCGCAAATACGCAATCAGCTTAGCAGCTCCGATCTCCGGGGCGCGGTCGTTCCAAATCGTGCACTCGGTCTCAATTGGAACGACGCGGTCGAGGCGGCTGCGCAAGTCGCCATCCTCTGGCCGGGCGCGCGCAGAGAGACGGTGGGCGAGCACCTCGGGTGATGCCGTGATGGTCACGACGCCGACATGCGGCAGCGATCCTCGAGCCTGTTCCACGATTCGCCGCGAGACGTTGCAGACCACCACCCGCCCGGCCCGGGCCTCCTCAAGCGTTTCGCCGGGGATCGCGTAGCCGAGGCCGTGTGCGCGCCAATATAAGGCGAAGGCGCCGGAGGCTGCCCTATCCGCGAAGGCTTCCTCGGTAAGCGCGATATTGTCCTCGTGCGTTGATGGCTCGCGGGTAACGTGGCGGCGCGGGAAGACGAAGCGGGAATCGCCAACGAGCGCGTCCCGTGCCAGCCGCAGCAGGGTGTCCTTTCCGGCCCCGCTTGGGCCGACCACGAGGACAAAGCCGCCCGCCATCACACCACCCGCGCGCCGGCGCGCCAGACCTGACGCACCACCGGGACGCCCCGGGCGAGGCGAACGCGGACGAGGTCAGCGCGCAAGCCCGGTTCCAGACGCCCGCGATCGGTCAGGCCGGTGGCGCGGGCGGGGTTGGCCGTCACGGTGGCGATGGCGTCGGGCAGGCTGATGCCGGGGACGCGCTCGGGCAGCCCGAATGCCGCCATCAGAAGGCTCGCTGGCACGTAGTCCGAGGACAGGATGCTGAGGTTGCCGGCCTCCGCCAAGGTGTGCGCCGCGACGTTGCCCGAATGCGAGCCACCCCGGATCAGGTTGGGCGCCCCCATCATCACGGTGATGCCCGCCGCGTGCGATGCCTCGGCCGCCTCCAGGGTGGTGGGGAACTCGGCGAGCACCACCGACTCCTCTTGAGACAGCGCGACGTCAGCCAGGGTGGTGTCGTCGTGGCTGGCGAGCGGAATGCCGTGCTCGCGGGCGAACGCCACCAGAGCGGGCCGGTTCACGGCGTTGAGGGCGCGGCCCTCGCGCATCTTGCGCTCGGTACTGAGCTTGATCTCCTCCAACGAGCGGCCGCCGCGCCCAGCATAGACGTAGTACTTAGAGACATCCCGGAACTGACGCTGGCCCGGCGTGTGGTCCATCAGCGACAGCAGCCCGATGGCGTAGCGCTCGGCAAAGGTCCGCACCGTCTCGACCACGTCGGTGGAGGGAATCTCGCAGCGTAGGTGCGTGCGGTGCTCGGCCCGGAACAGGTCCGCGTCTTGCGCCTCCGCAAGCGCGGCGGCGAGGAGCTCGAGTTCGGTCCCGAGACCGCTCCCGTCCGGGTCGGTGCCCGCGCGCAGCGAATCGAACACCGTGGTGATGCCGGAAGCCGCGATCTGCGCGTCGTAGGCCAGGACCGCCCCAAGGGGGTGCCAGCGCACGCCGGGGCGCGGGGCATAGTGGCTCTCCAGGTGGTCGGTGTGGAGTTCGACGAGGCCCGGGATGAGGGTGTCGCCCTCGCAATTGAGGCCGTGCTCGGGGGCCGAGCCGGTGCCGATCTCGGCGATGCGCCCATCGACCACGGCGATCCAGCCGGTCTCGACCCGGTCGGGCAGAACGAGGCGCGCGTTCTCGAGGATTTCGACCCGGTCGGTCATGCTGGTGTGCTTCCGGTCAATCACTGTTTGGTTCATGCCGCCATTGCTCCACGGAAGGCGGAGACGTCGACGATCCGCGTTGCCACTGCCTCACGGACGTCCGCATCGTGGAAGATGCCGAGGATGGCGGTGCCGGCGGCGCGCTTCTCGGCGATGAGTTCCACCACCACGGCCCGGTTCGTGGCGTCTAGGGATGCAGTGGGCTCATCCATGAGCAAAATCGGCCGCGCGGCGATCAGGCCCCGGGCGATGTTCACCCGCTGCTGCTCGCCCCCCGAGAAGGTGGCTGGGGGCAGCGCCCACAGGCGCTCGGGCAAGTTGAGGCGGGACAGCAGGTCGCCAGCCCGGGTGCGGGCTACCTTGAGGGGAAGCCCCCCTTCGATCCCAGCAGCCTCCACCACGGCGCGGGCGCCCACCCGGGGGATGACCCGCAGGAACTGCGAGATGTAGGACAGGGTGGTGCGGCGGAGGGCCAGGATCTCGCGCGGCGCGGCTGCTGCGAGGTTGACCACGCGGGCGCCGTCGCGGACCCAGACAGCTCCCTGCGGGCAGCGGTAATTGCCGTAGGCCATTTTGAGGAGCGAGGACTTGCCCGCTCCCGAGGCGCCGCCGAGCACGACGCACTCGCCGGAATGGACCGCCAGGGTGGCCCCCGCGATGACGGGGAGCACCGCCCCATCGCGCAGGTGCAGGGTGAAGCTCTTGGCCACGTCTTCGAAGGCGAGGAGAGGCGTCATGCGGCGAGCACCGAGGAGACGAGGAGCTGGGTGTAGGCGGCCTGCGGGTCGTCGAGGACCTGGTCGGTCAGGCCGGTCTCGATGACCCGGCCAGCTCGCATCACGAGGACGCGGTGCGAGAGCAGGCGCGCCACGGCCAAGTCGTGGGTGACGATGATGACCGCGAGGCCGAGTTCGGCCACCAGCCCCCGGATCATGTCGAGGAGGCGGGCCTGGACCGAGACGTCGAGGCCCGAAGTCGGCTCGTCCATGAGCACGAGGCGGGGCGCGGTGACGAGGTTACGGGCGATCTGCAGGCGCTGGCGCATGCCGCCGGAGAAGCGCGTCGGCGGATCGTCGACCCGGTCGGCGGCGATCTCGACGCGGGCGAGCCAATCGAGGGCGGTGGCGCGGATGCGGCCGTAATGACGGTCCCCGACCCCCATGAGGCGCTCGCCGACATTGCCCCCAGCCGAGACCGCCATGCGCAGGCCCTGCGTCGCGTCCTGGCGCACGAAGCCCCAGTCGGTTCGCATCAGGGCCCGGCGCTCGGCTTCGCTCAGGGTCGCGAGGGCGCGGACGGCACCATCGCGCATGCGGTAGGAAACGGAGCCGGCGTCGGCCGCGACCTCGCCGGCGATGAGCGACAGCAGGGTCGACTTACCGGAGCCAGACTCGCCGACAACCGCCAGGACCTCGCCGGGATCGAGGGTGAAGCCGATGCTGTCGCAGGCGAGGCGGTGGCCGTAGCGCTTGGTCAGGCCCTCGACCGTAAGCAAGGTCTCGGGAAGCAAAGGCTCGGGAAGCAAGGGTTCGATCACGCGGCCTCTCCGGTGTGGCCGTCGGCGCGGCGGGTCTCGCAATGATCGGTGTCCGAGCAAACGAACATCCGCCCGCCGGCATCGTCGAGGACGACCTCGTCGAGGTAGACGCCCTCGGCGCCACAGAGGGCACAGGGGCGGTCAAATCTCTGAACCCGAAAGGGGTGGTCCTCGAAGTCGAGGCTGCGCACTTGGGTGTAGGGCGGGATCGCGTAGATGCGCTTCTCGCGGCCCGCCCCGAAGAGCTGGAGGGCGGGGCAGTCGTCCATCTTCGGGTTGTCGAATTTCGGGGTCGGGGAGGGGTCCATCACGTAGCGACCGGCGACTTCCACCGGGTAGGCGTAGGTGGTTGCGATGTGGCCGTGGCGGGCGATGTCTTCGTAGAGTTTGACGTGCATGAGGCCGTATTCGGCCAGAGCGTGGAGTTGGCGCGTCTCGGTCTCGCGCGGTTCGAGGAAGCGCAGGGGCTCGGGGATCGGCACCTGGTAGACGAGGACCTGCCCCTCGGTCAGCGGCGCCTCCGGGATGCGGTGGCGGGTCTGGATCACCGTGGCCTCTGCCGTCCGCGTCGTCGTCGCGACCCCGGCGGTGGCGGTGAAGAAGCGGCGGATCGAGACCGCGTTGGTGGTGTCGTCGGCGCCCTGGTCGATGACCTTGAGGACATCCGCCGCGCCGAGGATCGCGGCGGTGACCTGTACCCCGCCGGTGCCCCAGCCATAGGGCATCGGCATCTCGCGGGCGGCGAAGGGAACCTGGTAACCAGGGATCGCGATGGCCTTGAGGATGGCCCGGCGGATCATCCGCTTCGTACCCTCGTCGAGATAGGCGAAGTTGTAGCCGGTGCCGGCCGAGACCGTGACGGTACCTTGCGGGTTCATTCAGCGGCCTCCCGTAGGGTGGGATCGTCCTGGACCGGCTCAGCTGCCCGGGCGGCGTGCTCGGCGCGCAGGCGCCGGACAAGTTCGAGTTCGGCCTGGAAGTCGACGTAGTGCGGCAGCTTCATGTGCTCGACGAAGCCCGTCGCCTGCAGGCTGTCGCAATGGGCCAGCACGAATTCCTGGTCCTGGGCCGGCACCACCACCGCCTCGCCGAGTTCGGCTGCCCGGAGCGAGCGGTCCACCAACGCCATCGCCATGGCCTTGCGCTCGCCCTGGCCGAAGACGAGGCCGTAGCCTCGGGTGAATTGCGGCGGCACCGCGCCGCTCCCGTGGAACTGGTTGATCATCTGGCACTCGGTCAGGTCGACCGTGCCGAGGCTGACCGGGAAGCCGAGCTCCTCCGGCGTGAATTCGAGTTCGACGGCCCCGACCCGGATTTCGCCGACGAAGGGATGGGTGCGGCCGTAGCCGCGCTGCGTCGAGTAGCCGAGCGCCAGGATGAAGCCCTCGTCGCCCCGCGCCAGCCCCTGGAGCCGGAGCGCGCGGTCGGCCGGGTAGTCCACCGGCTCGCGGGTGAGGTCGCCGACGGGGGCGCCCTCGTCCGGGGGCGAGGGCTCCAGCAGGCCGGCCTGGCCCAGGAGATCGGTGACCCGCGGACAGGCGGCGGCATCGGCCTCCGGCTTGGCCTCGGCGGCGGGCGCCGGATCGGCGCCATCCTCCAGGGCGAAATCCACGAGGCGGTGGGTGTAGTCGAAAGTCGGGCCGAGCACCTGGCCGCCGGGCAGGTCCTTGAAGGTGGCGGAGATGCGCCGCGCGAGCGTCATCGCCCCGGTGTCGACGGGCTCGGTGGCACCGAAGCGCGGCAGCGTCGTGCGGTAGGCTCGCACCAGGAATACCGCCTCGACCACGTCGCCCCGCGCCTGCTTCAGGGCGAGGGCAGCCAGATCCGGGTCGTAGAGGGAGCCCTCGGTCATCACCCGGTCAACGAGGAGGCGCATCTGCTCGCGGATCTGCGCCACCGTGAGTTCGGGCACGGCCAGATCGCCGCGCCTGACCTCGGCCAGCAGCCGGTGGGCGTTGTCGATGGCGGCCTCGCCACCCTTCACGGCTACGTACATGGCATAGCCTCCGGAGCGACGGGACGCGCAGAGCGAGGCAGCCCGGCGAGGCGCGCGGGCGCGACGAAGAGCAGGTCGAGGCCCAGGGGGAAGGCCGCATGGTTCGCGGCCCAGCGCCACGCCCAGTCGGCCGGTAGGGGGCCGGCGTCGAGGTGCGCGGTGCCGCGGATGCCCGGTCCCGCGAAGGCGGGACCGGCGGAATCGGACAAGGTCTCGACGGCGAGGATCAGGGTGGCGGAGCTATCCGGGTAGGCCGGGGTGCCCTGCGCGAACGCCGCGAAGGCCGGGCAGCGGGCGGGATCGGCGATCAACGCGAAGGCTGCCCGATCGGGCGCGTCGACGAGGGGCGCCCCGGTGTGGAAGCGCAGGAAGGCTGCAACCGCCGGCTCGGCACGCAGCGGCGCGTCGAGCCAGACCGGCGTGTCGGCATCGGTCAGCGCCAAGGCCAGAGCCGCAAGCTCGGGAATGAGAGGAGCGGGCGGCGCCAGGGTCGTGGCCAGCGGGCGGATCCGGCCGGGCCGGCTCAGGGCCTCCATCGCGGCGCGGAACACGGCTTGGCCCTCGTGGACGGGATCGGCAAAGCCGTGGGCAAGAGTGTGCGCCATCAATCCTCTCCCCGCGCCAGGGTGAAGAAGTTCACCCGTGTCGCCGCGGTCTTGCGGGCGGCCTGCCGCACCGCTTCCGTCCGGCGCCCGGCGATGGCTTCCAGTGCCGCCTCCAGGGCGGGCCGTGCCTCGGGGCGCTGCCAGTGGGCGTCCAGGATGGCGGCAAGGCGGGCGCGGACCCGGTCGCGGCCGAGATGGTAGGCGAAGCCGGTCTCGCCGCCGGGCAGGCGCACCGCCGCGCGGGTCACCGTGGCCTCGCCGGCGTTGAAGGCCCGTCCGTCGCCACCGATGCGCCCGCGGACCATCACGAGACCCGTCTCGGTCGGGCGCAAATCCTGCGCCTCGGTGACGGCCCCGGTTTGCGCCAGGGCAGCTCGCAATTCGTCGGAAGTCGCCTGGCCGGCACGCGCCATCGCGCATCGGCGCGCGGCGAGGTCTGGCATCGAATGCTGAGGTGGTGTTTGGCTGGCACTCGACATTGATCGGACTCCAGATATGTCTATATGTTTAGACAAGTGGAGGAGCGGACGCAAGAGGTTTCGAGGACGTCATGCGAGCAATTCCGCGTAGGCAACTCATGAATGAGGCGGGCGACACGGGCGTGACGGCGCTTCAGCGTGGGGGCGGCTTGGCCGCGTGGCGGCAGATTGCGGATGCGCTGGCGGCGGAGATCCGCAGCGGAGCGGTCGCCGCCGGGACGCAACTACCGGCCGAATCGGCACTGGCCGCGCGCTTCGGCGTGAACCGCCACACAGTACGGCGCGCGCTCGGCGTGCTCGCCGAGGATGGGCTGGTGCGCACCACGCAGGGCAAGGGCAGCTTCGTCGAGCAGGGCCCGATCCCCTATCCGATCGGTCCCCGAACCCGATTCTCCGAGATCGTCTCCCGCACCGGCCGCGAGGCCTGGGGCGACCTGATCGGGGCTTCAACCATGCCCGCCGGACCGGACTGGGCCGAGGCCTTGGAGATCGTCCCCGGCACACCGATCCTCGAACTTCACACCATGCACCGGGCCGACGGCGCTCCGATCTCGACGGCCCGGACCTGCCTGCCGCTGCCGCGCTTTGCGGGCTTCGACGCGGCCTACGCTGCCAGCGGCTCGATCACCCGCGCCTATGCGGGCTTCGGGGTCGCCGACTACACCCGGCTCTCGACCCGGATCGGCGCCCGCCCGGCGAGCCCCGAGGAGGCGGAACGCCTCGACATCGCCCCCGGCCGCAGCCTGATCATCCTTTCGAGCGTGAACGTGGACAGGGACGGCCAGCGCATCCAGGCCACCCGCAGTTTGTTCGCCGCCGACCGCGTAGAGTTGGTGGTGGAGTGAAGCCTACCGCGCCGCGCCGCCGATCAGGGCCCGGCGCAGGCGCCCGGAGACGGCGTCGATGATCGCCACAGTCACAAGGATCATCAGGATCAAGAAGGCGACCTGGCGTAATTCGAGGACGCGGATCAGTTCGGTGAGGTATTGGCCGATGCCGCCCGCGCCGACGATGCCGATGATGGTGGCCGACCGGGTGTTCGACTCGAAGAAGTACAGCACCTGGCTGCCGAGCACGGGCAGCACGGCCGGGATGAGGCCGAAGCGGATACGGTGAAGCTCGGCCCCGCCGGAGGCGGAGACGCCCTCGCCGGGCTTGCCGTCTACGGTCTCGACGGCTTCCGAGAACAGCTTGCCGAGCGCCCCGAAATCCGCGCAGGCGATGGCCAGCGCCCCCGCGAAGGGGCCGAGCCCGACGACGTTGATCCAGATCAGCGCCCAGATCAGCACGTCGATGGAGCGCACCACGTCGAGGCCGCGCCGCACGGTGAAGTGCACGAATGGGTTGGGCACGACGTTGCGGGCGGCCAGGAACGCCACCGGGAACGCCAGGAGCGCCGCCGTCAGCGTACCGATGAAGGCGATGCCGAGGGTCTCGGTCAGCGCCTGCAGAAACGCCCAGCCCCGGCCGCCGGCTTCGGGGGGCAGCATCAGCAGGCTGAACTCGCCGAGGCGGCCAAGGCCGTTGAGGAGGCGCGCGGCGGAGAAATCGAGGCGGACCATCGCGTAGCCCGCAAGGGCGACGAGGCCGGCGAGCGCGAGGCCCGCGACGAGGCGGCCACGCCACGCCGGCCGGAAGCACTCTGGAAAGCGCCGGCGCAGGGCGGCGATCTCGGCCGCATCGATGTCGGGCCCGGTCATCGCAGGCTCCCGAGGAGATGGTGGCGCAGGCGCTCGGTGCCGAGATCGATCGCCATGACGGTGAGGATGATGAGGACCAGAATCGCGCTGACGTCGGCGTAGTAGAAGTTGCGGATCGCCACGAGGAGCTCTTGCCCGATGCCGCCGGCACCGACGAAGCCCATCACCCCGGCGCCCCGCACGTTGACCTCGAAGCGCAGCAGTCCATAGGAGACGAAGTTCGACAGCACCTGCGGCAGCACCGCGAAGCGCAGGGTCTCGATCCGCCCGGCCCCGCCGGCGGTGAGGCTCTCGACCGGCTTCATGTCGATGTTCTCGACGACCTCGGAGAACAGCTTGCCGAGCGCGCCCGTGGTGTGGATCGCCAGCGCCAGCACGCCCACCATCGGCCCGAGCCCAAAGGCGATGACGAAGAGGAGTGCGAACACGATCTCCGGCACGGTGCGGCAGAATTCCAGCCCGCGCCGCACCACGAAGCATGCCGTCCGGCTACCCGCTACGTTGGCGGCGGCGGAGAAGCACAGGAGGAACCCGCCGATCGCTCCGAGAAGGGTGCCGAGATAGGCCATCAGTAGGGTCTCGCCCAACAGCGCGAGCCATTTCGGCCAGCCCCAGTACCATTCGGCGAGGTCTGCCGGCAGGTTCGCCAGGGTCAGGGGGGGCAGGATCTGGGCGATGTAGTCGGTGAAGCGGCCGATATGAGCCGCAAGCACCCAGGGACGAACCTCGGCCGCCTGGGCGGCGAGCCCAGTGAGAACAACGAACGCGGCGAGGCCGACCCAGGTCCGGCGCCGGCTTGCGGCGACGGCGGCGTCATAGGCCCCCGCCAGGGCGGCGGCCCGGTCCGGGGGCAGGGACGTGATCCGCTCAGGCATCGGTCATTACAGGCGGCTTACCCGAACTCAGGTCAGGACTTGCGGCGTTGCTCGTCGTTGAACTTCAGCATCTCGATGACCGGCTGATAATCCTTCAGGGTTACGGCGGTGAGACCCTGGTCCTTGCCGTCCGAAAGCCGGTCGAAGGCCGCCTTGTCGGCCGTCGGCATCGCCACGAGGGCGTCGCGGATGCGCGCCTTGAGGTCGTCCGGCAGGCTCGCCAGCATGGCGAAGGGCCCCTCGGGCAGGAAGTCGGACTTGAACACCACGCGGAAATCGCCCTGCCCCATGGCCGAGCCGTCGGGCTTCTTGAGCATGCCCTTGGTGGCCATCCGGGTGACCATGGTGTCGGTGTCGGTGTTGTAGAGGTTGGCCGCCGCATCCACGGTGCCCTGGACGAGGGCGAGGACGGCGTTCTCGTGGCTGCCGGCATAGACGGTCTTGCCGAAGAACGCGTCCACCGGGTGGCCGGCCTTGTGCAGGAAGAAGCGCGGCGCCTGGTTACCGGAGGTGGAGTTGGGGTCGACCAGGGCGAGGTTCTTGCCCTTCAGGTCCTCGATCGTCTTGTACGGGCTGTCGGCGCGCACGTAGATCACCGAATAGTAGCCCGAGGCGCCGGTGTCGTGGCGCTGGTTGACGATGGGCTCGATCTTCACGCCGGTCATCACCGCGCGGGCGAAGGAGGCGGGGCCGTAGAACGCGAGCTGGGCGTTGCCGGCGCGCTGGCTCTCGATCACGGCGGCGTAGTCGTTGGCGATGCGCAGCTTTACCGGCACGCCGAGGGCCTTCGACAGGTAGGCGGTCATCGGCGCGTAGCGGTCCGTGGTGCCCGAGGCGTTCTCGGCCGGGATCACCGCCAGGGTCAGCTCGGGATAGGTCGCCTTCCAATCCTGCGCGGCGGCCGGGACGGCGAGGAGGGCGAGCGTGAGGGCTCCGGCGAGGGTGCGACGGGTCAGCATGGCAGGGTCCTGGGTCGGGGGTGACGGATCAGGCGACGAGGGCGG
>NZ_VRUW01000113.1:0-11841 GCF_008039475.1 Methylobacterium sp. WL12
CTGCCGAAGGCGAAGCCGCCATCCGCACCGTCGTCGATACCGCCCGCCTCACCGGCGCCAGCCCGTTCCGCACCATCCTCAAAACCGTCGGCGCCTAAACCTCACGATTACGGGGGTGGGTAATTACGGAGCGGGTCGCGATCAGCGGGTATTACTGCGTGCGGGGCGCCTTCTGCGCCGAGCCGATCGCGGCGCGCGAGGCCGTCGAGGTCTGGATCGTGTCGGCCGCCTTCGCCGAGTCCGCGGGTCCGCCGGCCATGACCACCCGAGGCGCATCCCTGATCGCAAGCTGCCGGGGCCGGGCGATCTACGGTCTGGCCTCCCGCTACGCCGGAGAGGCGATCGACTTCGATGGCGGCTTCACGGGCAGCTCCACCGAGACGTCCCGCATGCCGCCTGCGTCCGGCGACCTGCCGGTCTCGTGGCAAACTTGGCGGCAGGACGTGGGAGCGGTCGTCCGGTGATCCCATCCGCCTGCGCGACGCGGCGGTTTTTCCGCCCGGATCGTCCACGGAGCCGGGCCGGCTCCCGCTGGCGAACGATCCCGGGCGCTGTAGGCTGGCGCGGCGAAACACCCTTCCGCCGAGGCGCCCGGCCATGACCCCGTTCCTGTTCCAGACCACGCCGAACCTGCTGTTCGAGGCCGGGGCGGTCGCCAAGATCCCCGACCTCGTCGCCGGGCTCGGGGCGAAGAACGTCCTGCTGGTGACCGACCGGGGCGTGCGCGCCGCCGGCCTGACCCGGGGCGCGGAAGCGGCGCTCGCCGAGGCCGGCTGCCGGGTCGCGGTGTTCGAGGACGTGGTCGCCGACCCGCCGAGCCACGTGGTGGAGGCGGCGGCCGCCTTCGCGCGGGCGTCGGGCAGCGAACTGGTGCTGGCGATCGGCGGCGGCTCGGCGCTCGACACCGCCAAGCTCGTGGCCTACCTCGCCCGCTCGCACGAGGCCCTCGATGCGATCTACGGCGTCGGCCTCGCCAAGGGCGCGCGCCTGCCGCTGATCCTGGTGCCGACCACCGCCGGGACCGGCTCGGAGGTGACGCCGATCGCCATCGTCACCACGCCGGCCCAGGAGAAGAAGGGCGTCGTCGCCCCGCGCCTGCTGCCCGACTGGGCGGTGCTCGACCCGGAGCTGACGCTGGGCCTGCCCGCCGCCGTCACCGCGGCCACCGGCGTCGACGCGATGGTGCACGCGATCGAGGCCTATACCAGCCGCCACCGCAAGAACCCGATCTCCGACGGCCTCGCCCGGCAGGCGCTCGGCCTGCTCGCCTGCCACATCCGCACCGCCTGCGCGGACGGCGGCGATGTCGAGGCGCGCTCCGGGATGCTGCTCGGGTCGATGCTCGCCGGCATGGCCTTCGCCAACGCGCCGGTGGCGGCAGTGCACGCGCTGGCCTACCCGGTCGGCGCGCTGTTCCACGTGCCGCACGGGCTCTCGAACGCGCTGGTGCTGATGGGCGTGCTGCGCTTCAACCTGCCCGAGGCGCAGGCGCTCTACGCCGAGCTCGCGCCGATCCTCGACCCGGACGCCCGCGACCGGCCCGACGCCGAGGCGGCCGAGCGCTTCGTCGCGGCGCTGGCCGCGATCTGCCGCGATTGCGGCGTCCCGGCCTCGCTGTCGGCGGTCGGCATCGCGGAATCCGACCTCGATCGCCTCGCCGACGACGCGATGAAGCAGACCCGCCTCCTGGTGAACAACCCGCGGACGCTGACCCGCGCCGACGCGCGCGCGATCTACGCGGAGGCGCTGGCCGGCACGGCCGCGATCCAACCCACGCCCTCGTCCTGAGGCGCCCGCGTCAGCGGGCCTCGAAGGAGGCCTCGAGGGATCGCGCGGACGGCTGGAGGGCTCCTTCGAGGCGGCCGCTTCGCGTCCGCACCTCAGGATGAGGGCGGTGGGTGGGTCGAAGCGCGCCGTCGCCGTTCGTGAGACCGCCGGGCCGCTACTTCGGCGCCGGCGCGCCCGCGGGCTTGGCGGACGGCCTCGGCGCGGCTCCGGGCTTGGGCGCCCATTCGGGGTCCGAGCGCGGGCCGCCGGGGGTGTCGGTGGCGGCGGTGATCTGACCGGGGACCACGTCGCCCACCCGCGTCCAGGTCTGGGTCTGGCACAGAACCGAGAGCAGGCAGCCCTTCACCGACAGCTCGGCCGGCGTCTCGCTCCAGATGGTCACGTCGTAGGACTTGCCGTTGTCGCCGTTGTAGATCTTGCCGGCGAAGCGCCCGTCGTCGTTCTTCTTCAGCCCGAGGATCATCTGGTGGCCGAGGAGCGGCCGCGCCTGGCGCTTCGGGTCGGGGTTGTAGCGGTCGATCTTCGGCTTGCCGTCCTCGCCCAGCGGCTTCGAACCCCAGACGACGTAGCCGCAGAGGTTGGCGCCGCCCGGCCCGCAATGCTCGGTCCGCACGCGGGCACGCCCGTCCTCGGTGAACCAGGTGCCGGTGGGATCCGCCGCGGCGGCCGGGTTCGCGCCGAGGGCGGAGGCTGCGGCGGCGAGGCCGAGGAGGGCGAGGGTCGAGACGCGGGCGGAACGGACTGGCATTCGGTTTCCTCAAGGCGAAGGGGACGGATGGGCCTGCCCGGCCTCGTCGCGGGCGCCGACGAAGCGGCCGAACACCCGTCCGAGGACCCGGCTCAGGCCCTCCATCAGCAGGAACAAAGCCGGCACGAAGACCAGCGAGAGCAGGGTCGAGACGATCAGTCCGGCGATCACCGCGACCGCCATCGGCGCGCGGAACTCGCCGCCGACGCCGAGCGCCATGGCGGAGGGCACCATGCCCGCGGCCATGGCGATCGTGGTCATCACGATCGGGCGAGCGCGCTTGCGGCCGGCCTCGACGATGGCGGTGACGGCGTCGACCCCGCGACCCATCTCCTCGACGGCGAAGTCGACGAGCATGATCGCGTTCTTGGTCACCAGCCCCATCAGCATCAGGATGCCGATCACCACCGGCATCGAGATCGGCATGTTCATCACCAGGAGCCCCAGGATCGCGCCGCCGATCGAGAGCGGCAGCGAGAACAGGATCGTCAGCGGCTGCAGGAACGAGCCGAACAGCAGCACGAGCACGGCGTAGACCATCATGATCCCGGCGCCCATGGCCAGGAGGAAGCCAGAGAACACCTCGCCCATGATCTCGGCGTCGCCGGTCTGGCGGATGGTGACGCCCGGCGGCAGGGACTTCGCCGTCGGCGTCTCCAGCGCCTGGGCGATGAGGGAGCCGAGCGCGTCCGAGCCCTCCATGTTGGCCTCCACCGCGACGCGCACGACGCGGTCGTAGCGGTCGATCGCGCCCGGGCCCTGGTCGAGCTCGATGTCGGCCACCGCCGCCAGCGGCACCGCGGTGCCGTTCTTGGCCGGCACCTTCAGGTTCTCCAGCCGCGAGACCGCGCCGCGGGCGCTGTCGGGCAGCTGCACCCGGATCGGGACCTGGCGGTCGGCGGCGTTGAACTTGGCGAGGTTCAGGCCGATGTCGCCGATCGTGCCGACGCGGACCGTCTCGGCGATGGCGTCGGTGGAGACGCCGAGGTCGGCCGCCACCCCGGGCTTCGGCCGGATGCGGACCTCGGTGCGGTTCAAGGGCGCCGTGGACATCACCGCGACGAGGTGCGGGATCGCGGCCATGTCGCGCTGGAGTTTTGCTGCAACCTCGGCCACCACGGCGGCGTCCGGGCCGCCGACCACCAGGGCGAGGTCGCGCTGGCCGGAATCGCGCAGCGACCAGGAGCGGATGTCGGGCTCCTGCCCGATCAACGCGGCGATCTCGGTCTCCAGCGCGGCCTGCGACTTGGCGCGGGCGTTCTTCGGCGTCAGGTTGACGGTGAGCGTCGCCAGCCGCGTCTCCTTCTTGCCGCCGACCTGCCGGCCGCCGTCGACGAAGACCGACACCACCTCCGGCAGGGCGCGGATGCGGGCGACCACCCGGTCCGACACGGCGACGGTGTCGGCGAGCCGCGCGCCGGGCGCCAGCTCGAGCATGAACAGGGTGCGGGCGTTGTCCTGCTTCGGCACGAAGCCCGAGGGCAGGAGGCCGGTGGAGGCCAGCGAGCCAGCAAACAACGCCAGCCCGACCATGAGGGTGATCACCCGGTGGCGCACCGACCAGCCGACGAGGCGGCCGTAGGCGCGCATCACCGGCCCCTCGCGCGCCTCCACGTGGGCGTGGTCGCGCAGGAAGTAGGCGGCGAGCATCGGCGTGATCAGACGCGCCACGAGCAGCGACATGAACACCGAGACCGCGATGGTCAGCCCGAACTGGATGAAGTAGCGCCCGGCGATTCCCGGCATGAACGACACCGGCGCGAACACCGCGATCAGGGTCGCGGTGATGGCGATGACGGCAAGGCCGATCTCGTCGGCGCCCTCGATCGCCGCGCGGTAGGGCGACTTCCCCATCCGCATGTGGCGGACGATGTTCTCGATCTCGACGATGGCGTCGTCGACCAGGATGCCGGTGACCAGCGTGATCGCGAGCAGGCTGATGCCGTTCAAGGTGAAGCCGAGCGCGTCCATCGCCCAGAAGGTCGGGAACACCGAGAGCGGCAGCGCCAGGGCCGCGATCAGCGTCGCGCGCCAGTCGCGCAGGAACAGGAACACCACCAGCACGGCAAGCGCCGCCCCCTCGATCAGGGTGTGCATCGCCGAATCGTAGGAACCGATCGTGGCCGAGACGGACGAGTCGATCTTCTCGAACCGGACGTCGGGATAGCCGGTCTCGAACTCGGCGATCTTGCGCTCGACGCCCGCGGCGACCTCGGCGTCGCTCGCGCCCGAGCCGCGGGAGACCGCGAAGGCCACAACCGGGCGCCCGTCGAAGCGGGCGAAGGTGCGCGGCTCCTCGATCGCGTCGCGCACGGCGGCCAAGTCGTCGAGCCGCACCTTGCGGCCGCCGGGCAGGACGATGGAGGTGGCCTTGAGGTCGGCGAGCGTCCGCGCGGCGGCCAGCGTCCGGATCGACTGCTCGCGGCCGCCGACCTCGCCGCGCCCGCCCGCCATGTCGGCCGAGGTGAGGCGCAGCTGCCGGTTCACGTCGGCCGCGGTGATGCCGAGCGCCAGGAGCCGGTCGGGCTGGAGTTCGATGCGCATCTCGCGCGCCACGCCCCCGACGCGCTCGACGCCGCCGACGCCCTTCACCCCCTGGAGGATGCGGGCGAACTTGTCCTCGACGAGCCAGGACAGCTCGGCCGGGCTCATCGCCGGCGCGGTGACGCCGTAGATCAGGATCGGCAGGCCGGCGATCTCGACGCGGCTGATCACCGGCTCGTCGATGGTGCGCGGCAGGTTGATGCGGATCTTCGAGACCGCGTCCTTCACGTCGTTGACGGCCCGGTCGGTGTTCACCTCCAGCCGGAACTCGACGGTGGTGACGGAGGAGCCCTCGGTGATCGCCGAGGTGATGTGCTTGACCCCGCGCACGCCGGCGATCGAGTCCTCGACCCACTTCGTCACCTGGGTCTGAAGCTCGGACGGCGCGGCGCCGCTCTGCGTGATCGCCAACGAGACGATCGGCACGTCGACGTTCGGCATCCGCGTCACCGCGAGCCCGCGGAAGCTGACGAGGCCCAGCACGATCAGGACGAGGAACAGGACCAGCGGCCCGATCGGGTTGCGGATCGCGTAGGCCGAGACGTTCAGGCGCATCGGGCGGCCGGTCCTTTTCGGGCGTGCGGCGGGGACGGGTTCAGATCACGGGGCGTCGGCGTCGGCGTCGGCGCTCGCCTCGGGCGACGGCGCTTCGGCCAAAGCCGGGGCGACGGCCGCCAACGGGACGGGGCGGACCTTGTCGCCGTCGCGCAGGAAGCTGCCGGCGCGGGCGACGACGCGCTCGCCCTCGGAGAGGCCGCCGCGGATCTCGATGTCGTCGTCGTCGGACAGGCCGGTGCGGACCGCGCGGGCCTCCACCGTGTCGCCGGCGACCACGAGAACGCTGCTGCGCGCCGGCCCGCCGTAGAGCACGGACGCCTGGGGCACGGTGACGCCGCGGGTGCGGGCGATCTCGACCGCGCCGCGGGCGAAGGTGCCGATGCGAAGCCGCGGGTCGGCGTCGAGGCGGACGCGGACCTTGCCGAGCCGGGTCGCCCGGTCGACCTCCGGGTAGACCGCGCGGACGCTGCCCTGGACGCGCGCGCCGGCGCCGATGTCGATCCAGGCCGGCCGGCCCTCCCGCAGGAGCGGCAGCTTGGTCTCGACGATTTCGCCCTCCAACTCGATCTCGCCCCGTGCGATCAGGCGGAACAGCGGCTCGGCCGCGGACGAAGCGGTGATGCCGACCCGCGCGGTGCGGCGGCTGACGACGCCCGCTTCCGGGGCGCGAATCTCGGTGCGAGCGAGCCGCAGCTCCAGCTCGTCCCGCACCGCCTTGGCCTGGGCGAGCTCGGCCTTGGCGATGACGAGGCCGTTGCGGGCGAAGGCGCGCTTGCCCTCGGCCTGGCGCATCGCCGAGGTGCGCCCTTCCAGGATCACCGCGGTGCCGTTCCCGGTCTGCATCAGCTGCTTGGCGCGGTCGTAGGCGAGGCGCGCCTCGAGGCCTGCCGCTTCCGCCTGCTCGATGGTGCTCTCGGCCTGCGGCACGGCGGCGGTCGCCTTGTCGACGAGGGCGGCCTGCTGGGCGATCTGGCGGTCGATCAGGTCGTGCGACAGGCGGGCGAGCACCTGGCCGCGGGCGACGCGGGCGCCCTCCTCGACCAGCACCTCGGTGACGCGGTAGCCGTCGATCTCCGGGGTGATCAGGATTTCGTCGCGCGGCACCAGCGTGCCGGTGACGACGACGCTCTCGACGATCTCGCGGCGTGCCGCCTCGACCACGCTCACCGCGGGGGCGGGCGCCGCCTTGACCGGCGCCGGGGCGGTTCCGGCTTGCGCCGGCAGGGGTAGCGCGAGGGATACGACGAGGGCGGCGAGCCCGAAGTGGCGGGCGCCGGGCGCGGAAAACGTCATCGGCTGGGCTCCGCGGAGGAGGTCGGGGCGAGGGGAAGGCGCCCGTCCAGGCCCGCCTCGAGCAGGGCGAGGAGCTGGGCGACGGATGCCGCCGGGTCGTAGTCGGGCAGCAGCGCGCGATCGACGACGATGCCCTTCATCAGGGGACCCAGCAGGGCGTAGAGCGCGACCGGATCGCAGGCGGGAGACCGCGCCAACACGCCGAAGGTCTCGACGAACCAGCTCCGCGCCTCGGCTTCGCCCCGCGCCGTCATCGCGGCGATGGCCGGGTTGCGGGTCGCCTCGGACCAGATGTCGATTCGCAGGATCGCGGTCTCGCGGGTGATCGAGACGAAGTAGCGGGTGACGATGCCGAGGAGCGCCGCGCGGCGGTCGCCGTCGCGTTCCAGCTCGGCCACCAGGCGGGCGCCGCGGGCGCGCTCGCCCTCGGCGAGCCCGAGGACGAGGTCCTCCTTCGAGGCGAAGTAGCGGTAGAAGTTGCCCGGGCTCATCGCCGCCTCGCGGGCGAGGTCCTGCATCGTGGTGCGGTGGAAGCCGTTGCGCACGAAGCAGGCCTCGGCGGCCGCCAGGATGTGCTCGCGCCGGGCCGAGGGCTCGATCCGCGCCGCGACCGCTGCGCCGCCGGCGCTCATCGTGCGAGGCTCGCCGTGAGCTCGTGCGGAACGATGCGGCTCGCATCCTTGCCCGTCGGGACGCCCGCGCAGGCGGCGGGCCGCAGGTCGAGCCCGGCGCAGGACCGCGCCTGCCAGCCGGCGGGGCCGGCCCCGGTCCAGCCGATCAGCGCGACCCAGCCGAGGCCGAGGAGCGCGGCGACCGCGAGGTTGGTCGGGGTCGCGACGGCGCGAAGCTCCGCGAGGCGGGGCGCGAGGTCGGAGCGGCTGTCGGAAACGGAAACGCCCATGGCGGACTCCTGCGTACCGAGCCGGTATAATGAACGTTCATTCCCGAGTCAATGAACGTTCATTCTCAAGCTCGATGGCGAAGGATGCGCTTCGTCGACCGAGAGCCTCCTCTCCCCGCGGGCGGGGAGAGGCCCGCACGGACCTCGCCGTCCGTGCGGGAAGCGAAGGCAAGGCCGTAGCGCCGGTGAGGGGGTGCCAACGGACAAGCCTCCTTCGGCCAAGCCCCCTCACCTTCGGCTACCGCCTCGCTTGGCCGACGACGAGGTCGGCCAAGCCCTCTCCCCGCCTGCGGGGAGAGAGGATGCGCGCAAGCCGACCGGCTCAGGCGGCGGCGCGCGTCACCGCATCCACGACCTCGTCCACGACGTCGTTGACGAGGCCGCGGTCGTCGCCCTCGGCCATCACGCGGATCACCGGCTCGGTGCCGGAGGGGCGGATGACGAGGCGGCCGCCGTTGCCCAGGCGCTCGCGGGCGTGCTCGATCGCAGTGACGACGCTGTCGGCGCGCAGGGGCTCGCCCGAGCGGTAGCGCACGTTCTTCAGGATCTGCGGCAGCGGATCGAAGCAGTGGCAGACCTCGCTCACCGGCTTTTCGCTGCGCTGGACCACGCTCAGCACCTGCAACGCGGCCACCAGCCCGTCGCCGGTGGTGGCGTAGTCCGACATGATGATGTGGCCGGACTGCTCGCCGCCGAGGTTGTAGCCGTGCTCGCGCATGTGCTCGAGCACGTAGCGGTCGCCCACCGCCGTGCGCGCGAGCGAGAGGCCGATCCCGCCGAGGTAGCGCTCCAGGCCGAGGTTGGACATGATCGTGGCCACGATGCCCGGCTGGGTCAGGAGGTCGTCCTCCTTCCACGAGCGGGCGACGACCGCCATGAGCTGGTCGCCGTCGACGACCTGGCCCTTCTCGTCCACGATCAGCACCCGGTCGGCGTCGCCGTCCAGCGCGATGCCGATGTCGGCGCGCAGCTCCCGGACCTTGGCGACGAGGGCGGCCGGCGCCGTCGAGCCGACGTCGCGGTTGATGTTGAAGCCGTCGGGCTCGACGCCGATGGCGATCACCTCGGCGCCGAGCTCCCAAAGGGTCTCGGGCGCGACGCGGTAGGCGGCGCCGTTGGCGCAGTCGACCACGATGCGCAGGCCGTCCAGCGTCACGTTGCGCGGCAGCGAGCGCTTGGCGAACTCGATGTAGCGGGCGTGCACGCTCTCGATGCGCTTGGCCCGGCCGAGCGACATCGAGCCGGCGAGCTTGGTGTGCAGCTCGCTGTCGATCAGCGCCTCGATCTCGCGCTCGATCGCGTCGTTGAGCTTGAACCCGTCGGGCCCGAACAGCTTGATGCCGTTGTCCTCGAACGGGTTGTGCGAGGCCGAGATCATCACGCCGATGTCGGCGCGCATCGAGCGGGTCAGCATGGCCACCGCCGGGGTCGGCATCGGCCCGAGCTGCAGCACGTCCATGCCGACGGAGGTGAAGCCGGCGATCAGCGCGGTCTCGATCATGTAGCCCGAGAGCCGCGTGTCCTTGCCGATGACGACGCGGTGGCGATGGTCGCCGCGCTGGAACACCAGCCCCGCCGCCTGGCCGACCTTCAGCGCCAGCTCCGGCGTGATCACCCCGTTGGCCCGGCCGCGAATGCCGTCGGTGCCGAAATACTTTCTCACGAAACTCTCCGTCCCCTCGGGCGCGCGACCTTTCGGTCAACCTATCATCGATCGCGCGGCGAGCGCAGATCGCGTCCCGTTACAGTGAATCGACGCCGTCATCGCGCAGCTTGTCTCATCGCTGCTCCGCAGCGTGGCGCCGACCGGCCCCCTCTCCCGGACGCGACAGGGGACCCGCGCGCCCTCATCCATCGAATGGGCTAACCGCCCAAAGAAAAGGGCGCCGCAATGGCGCCCTCTTCGTCGGCCGACAGATCAGACCGATCAGCCCTGCGGCTGAGGCTCCAGCCCGCCGTCGCTCTCCTTCGGCCGGCCGCGGCCGGCGGAGGGCACCGAGGAGCCGCGGGCCGGGGTCGGCGGCACGTCGCCGCCGTCGCGGACCGGGGGACGGCCCTTCAGCAGGTTCTTGATCTCGTCGCCGGACAGCGTCTCGTATTCGAGCAGCCCTTGCGCCAGCGCCTCGAGGTCGTCCTTCCTGTCGGCGAGGATGCGACGGGCCTCCTCCAGGCCGGTCTCGACGAGGCGGCGGACCTCCGCGTCGATCTTCTGGGCCGTCGACTCGGACACCGTCTGCTGGCGGCCCATCGACATGCCGAGGAAGACCTCGTCGTTGTTGTCGCCGTAGGCGACGGTGCCGAGCTCAGGGCTGAATCCCCAGCGCGTGACCATCATCTTGGCGAGGCGTGTCGCCTGCTCGATGTCGGACTGCGCGCCCGAGGTGACCTTGTCGGGGCCGAAGGTCATCTCCTCGGCGATGCGGCCGCCCATCATGATGGCCAGCCGCGAGGTCATCTGCTCGAACGACATCGACAGCTTGTCGCGCTCGGGCAGCTGCATGACCATGCCGAGCGCACGGCCACGCGGGATGATCGTCGCCTTGTGGACGGGATCGGTGGCCGGCACGTTGAAGGCGACGATGGCGTGGCCGCCCTCATGGTAGGCCGTGAGCCGCTTCTCGTCCTCGGTCATGACGAGGGTGCGCCGCTCGGCGCCCATCATGACCTTGTCCTTGGCGTCCTCGAACTCGTGCATCGTGACGATGCGCTTGCCGCGACGCGCGGCCAACAGAGCCGACTCGTTGACGAGGTTCATCAGGTCGGCGCCCGAGAAGCCGGGGGTGCCGCGGGCGATGACCTTGAGGTCGACGTCCGGCGCCAGCGGCACCTTGCGGACGTGGACGCGCAGGATGCGCTCGCGGCCGGTGACGTCCGGGTTCGGCACCATGATCTGGCGGTCGAACCGGCCGGGACGCAGCAGGGCCGGGTCGAGCACGTCGGGACGGTTGGTCGCCGCGATGATGATCACGCCCTCGTTGGCCTCGAAGCCGTCCATCTCCACGAGCAACTGGTTGAGGGTCTGCTCGCGCTCGTCGTTGCCGCCGCCGAGGCCCGCGCCGCGATGGCGACCGACCGCGTCGATCTCGTCGATGAAGATGATGCAGGGCGCGTTCTTCTTGGCCTGCTCGAACATGTCGCGGACGCGGCTGGCGCCGACGCCGACGAACATCTCGACGAAGTCCGAGCCCGAGATGGTGAAGAACGGCACGTTGGCCTCGCCCGCCACCGCGCGGGCGATCAGGGTCTTACCGGTGCCGGGGGGGCCGACGAGGAGCACGCCGCGCGGGATGCGCCCGCCGAGCCGCTGGAACTTTTGGGGATCGCGCAGGAATTCGACGATCTCCTGCAGGTCTTCCTTCGCCTCTTCCACGCCGGCGACGTCATCGAACGACACGCGCCCATGCGCCTCGTTCAGCAGCTTCGCCTTGGACTTGCCAAAGCCCATGGCGCGGCCGGCGCCCGACTGCATCTGCCGGGACAGGAACACCCAGGCGCCGATGAAGACGAGGATCGGCAGCCAGCTGACCAAGAGCTGGATGAACCAGGGGGTGTTGTCGGACGGGGGGCGCGCGGTGATCTGCACGCCCTTGCCCGAAAGCTTCGAGACGAGGCCGGGATCGTTCGGCGCATAGCTGGTGAAGCTGCCGCCGCCGACATACGAGCCGGACACGTCCTGGCCCGAGATCACCACGGACTGGATCTTGCCGGCGTCGGCGTCGTTGAGAAGCTGGCTGTAGGCGATCTCGCTCCCGCCGCCGCGGTGACCCGGATTCTGGAACAGGGTCACCAGGGCCAGGACGAGGAGGAAGATGACGACCCACAAGGCAAAATTGCGAAAATTCGGGTTCATCGATCAATCCCTGGGGCGTGTGGGCCGGCTGCCCGCCGCTGCGGGTTCGTCCGCGCACGCCGAGCCAATGTAGGCAGAGCCCTCCCCCTTGCCAAGTAAGCCGGGCGCCCCTGCGGCAAGGCTGTCAGTGGCAAGGCTGTCGGGGGCAAGGCTGTCGGG
>NZ_VRUW01000114.1:0-11778 GCF_008039475.1 Methylobacterium sp. WL12
AATCAGAACGTCCGCCTGACGTAGCTTCGTGACGATCTCCTCGGGCTTCGGGTGCTTTGCCATCTCGTCCGTCCTCCAGGCTCAAAAGCCATACCAAAGGGCGGACCACTTCAATGGGGGCTGACCACTGTGACCGCTCTTGAACTGGAAAAGGCGCGTCGTCAGGTCCGTCATGAACACGTCCACGGCGGCGCTCACCTCGTCGTTGGTGACGATTTTGGCCTTGAGCAAGTCGCGGGTGATCGTGGTGCTCATTGCTACTGCTCCGAAGACGCCATCAGCCTAAAGCTACTCCACCGCTTCTGGATGCAACGAAGGTGTGCCACGGTAAGCCCTTGAGATGAGGGGGCAACCATCGTGGACCCGGCGATGCATCAGCGTACGCTTCACAACTGAGGTGTACGATCCGGCGACGGCTACGCGGCCGTGGCAAACCGGACAGCGTTTCTCAGCCTTTGCGTACTTCCCCTGCGCCTCGATGAGGCGGACAGCGAGCCAAACTCCGTCAACCTTCACTTCGCAGCGCTTCGCATCCAGCTCGGTCATAGTTTGAATTGCCACGCGAGGACTTCCTCAGCCAGTGCGCAGCGGCCACGGGCCTTAAAAGCTCGTATCTGCATAGGCGCTCGTACGGCGACACCGGATTCGCTCAGGGGCGTTTTTGAGCGGACTTCCTGGAACCGGCGCCGCGGATCAATCACGAGCCTGCGTATTCTCCGACGCGCGAACGCGGCGGCTTGCCATTGCGGTTGTGGCAATAAGTGCAATTCTATCTCTGATTG
Organism: Methylobacterium sp. WL12; assembly: GCF_008039475.1. Taxonomy (NCBI): domain Bacteria; kingdom Pseudomonadati; phylum Pseudomonadota; class Alphaproteobacteria; order Hyphomicrobiales; family Methylobacteriaceae; genus Methylobacterium; species Methylobacterium sp. WL12. The sequence continues at coordinate 783 of NZ_VRUW01000114.1, forward strand.
CATTTCACGTGGAACAAGGATCGGCTCCGTGTCCTACATGTCCTCGACGTTGAGCGGAACGAAACGGCTTGATCTCTCGGTCCCGCTGCTAATTGTGGCGGTGATCCCGTACTACGCATTGTGCGCGGTCTTTGTCATATGTTCATTGCCATTCTTGATGTTGTCAGTGCCGGCTGATTACATACTAAAAGATAAGCCAAAAACGCACGGAGATGTCGTTGTCTCTCTTATGGCATTGTCCATTATAAGTACAATCGCTGTCCCGACGGCACTAGCATATTCGTACTTTGCATAATTTGTTTAAGTTTCGTCTTGACATAAGCCTTTTAGTTTTGCTGCCGGGTATAATTGTGGCGCTCGCTACCAAGTCGCCTTCGCCTCATCCTTGGTGCAGAACATGCGTTCACTGGCCTTCTCATCAATTACGGTGCGCGTGTAGGAGTTCGTGCCCGGCAGGTGGTAAATCCGATCGCCCTTGGCCGAGATGTTGCCCCTTGATCGTGCATGTCATTGAAGCGGTAGAGGCTGCTGGCTTTGGCTCAGCGATAGTGCGTATGCTCTCCGCCCCGGACACAGCCGATGAGGTTCGTGGATGGACCAGAATCATGCCCTCGAAGTCTTCATCTTCAGCTTCGCTGTCTTCATGACGCTTTGGATGTAAAGGGCGGACCAATTCCAGGCCGCTGTGGCGGAGTAAAACCAGGCCGGTGGCGGCCGGCCGCTGGAACGATGAAGGGGCCCGATCGGACCCCTTCATCGTTCGTCGCCGACCATGAGGCTCAAGCTGGTAGGATCTCGCCCGTCTCGGGATCGTGGGGATCGGTGGTGGCCTGGTTTTGCTCCGCCCTGCCGTCGGCGCGGCCGCGCCGGCTGCGGGAGGATTTGAGGCGGTAGCTGTCGCCGTTCAGGCTCAGGATGCTGACGTGGTGGGTCAGCCTGTCGAGCAGCGCGCCGGTGAGCCGCTCCGAGCCCAGGACCGAGGCCCAATCCTCGAACGGCAGGTTCGAAGTCACCACGGTGGAGCCGCGCTCGTAGCGCTGGGAGAAGACCTCGAACAGCAACTCGGCCCCCGTCGGCGAGAGCGGCACGTAGCCGAGTTCGTCGACGATCAGCAGCTTCACCGAAGCCAGTTCGCGCTGCAGCCGAAGCAGACGGCGCTCGTCGCGTGCCTCCAGAAGTTGGTTGACCAGAGAGGCCGCGGTGGTGAACGCGACCGAGAAGCCCTTCTGGCAGGCCGCCAAGCCGAGCGCCAAGGCGATGTGGGTCTTGCCGGTGCCGGAGTTGCCAAGTGCGATCACGTTCTCTCGGCCGAGAATGTAGCCGCAGCGCGCCAGCTCCAGCACGAGCATCTTGTTCAGGCTCGGGATCACGGTGAAGTCGAAGGTGTCGAGGCTCTTTACCGCTGGGAAGCGTGCCGACCGGATCCGGCGTTCGACCATGCGCCGTTCGCGATCGATCAGTTCCAGCTCGACCAGCCGGAGCAGGTAGCGCGGGTGGTCGATGCCGCCCTGGGCGCATTCCCGGGTGACCTTGTCGTACTCGCGCAGCACTGTGGGTAGCTTCAGCTGCTTGAGGTGGTGGGCGAGCAGGATCCCCGGCGTGCCGCCGGTGCCGCCGCCCGACATCGTCTCGTCACGTGCCGCACTCATGCCGCCACCTCCGGCACCAGCACGGCGTAGTCGGCGGCCACGGTCGTCCTCACCATGGTCCTGGGCAGATGCGGATAGGCCGCCAGGTCGAGCCGGGGCGGTCGTCGTTCGAGCCGGGCCAGTGCGATCAGCTTGACCGCGTCGAAGCCGATCGCCCCGAGCCGGATCGCGTCGGTGACGGCCGAGGCCACGACGTCCTTCGGCATCGCCTCCATCAGGCGCAGCACCTGAATGAACTCGCGCTTGCCGCCGTTCCCCATGCGCGCCTCCAGGAGGTGGCGCAGGTGCTGGAACGCTTCGGGCGGATCCCAGCCCTGGAGCGCGGCCGCCTGGTCGAGAGCGTTCGGTTTGGTCTCGATCAGCGCGAGGTAATGCAGCGGATCGGACACGAACACGCCCGTGCCGTAGCTGCGCTCATGCCGGGCGATCTCGATGCTGCCGCATAGGATTACGACCTCCTCGACGAAGCCCTTCACCAGCACGTCCCGGAAGCCGTAGGCGGTCGGCACCGAGTAGTCGTTGCAGCGGTAGCGAACCAGCGCGGTCGAGGAGACGCGCCCAGCCCGCTTCTCGCAGGGCTCCAGCGGGACCGCCGGCAAGGAACGCAGAACGGCACGATCGGCGACCAGTCGCGTGCCGATGCTCTCGGCATGCTGTCCGGCCCGCTCATCCTGCCGGGTCCGGCAGCGTCGCTCCAGATCCGCGTTCAGCGCCTCGAAGGACGCCGCCACCGGGGCCAGGGTCATAAAGTTGGACCGGGCGTACTTGACCAGGCCTTCGACCTTGCCCTTGTCGTTGCCCTTGCCCGGACGCCCGAAGCGGTCCCGGAACAGGTAGTGGCTCACCAGCTCGGTGAAGGCACGGGTACGTTCGCGCTGGCCTCCGCCGCAGATCTTGGTGACCGCGATCTTGGTGTTGTCGTAGAGGATCGACAGCGGCACGCCGTCGAAGAACTCGATGGCAGCGACATGCCCGTCGAGGAACGCCTCGGTGGTCTCCCGCGGATACGCCTTCACGAAGCAGGCGTCGGAATGCGGCAGGTCCATGCAGAAGAAGTGGATCTTCCGGCGTACGCCGCCGATGGTGGCGATCGCTTCGCCAAAGTCGACCTGGGCATGACCCGGCGGGTGCGCCAACGGCACGAAGGTCTCCCGCCCACTCGCGCGTGCGATCCGGACGTGATCCTTCACCACCGTGTAGCCGCCAGCGTAGCCGTGCTCGTCGCGCAGACGCTCGAAGATCCGCTTGGCCGTGTGACGCTGCTTGACGGGTGCGATCCGGTCCGCCTCCAGGATCGCATCGATCACCGGCAGCAGCGGCCCCAGCTTCGGCTTCTCGATCGGCTTCGAGCGCGTGTAGCCCGGTGGCAGTGAGAACCGGCACATCTTGGCAATCGTCTCGCGATTGAGCCCGAATACCCGAGCTGCCTCACGACGAGAGTGGCCGTCGATGAAAACGAACTGCCGAACGGCCGCGTAGACTTCCACGGCAAACATCCTGGGCCCCTCCCGAAAGAGAAGCCTCTCAAACTGGCCGGCTTTTACCCCGCCCGCATCAGCACGGCGCCGACGCTCCAGTGAATGGTTTTGTCACCGCCCTACACACATCGCCGGATGGTTCCGGGCATGGACACGCGGGTGGTAGCTCAGGTGATGGCAGCGGTCGCGGTGATGGCAGCGGAAGCGGCGGTGACTAACGGACTATTCAGCGTTGTCTCGTCAACGGGTCGTCGCGCACGTCTATGAATGGCTTCGACAGCACCTGCCGCCGCGATTGATGTCAAAATGCACCCGTAGGAACGGACCGACTCTGGATCGTGCGGGATTAAACGGACTTGTGCATCGACACCTTGTTCGCCGCTCCGGCGGGGCCCTGCCGCGATCCGTGAAGGGTGAGCCGCAGCATGGCGCTGATCCCCTTGGCGGCCGAGGGTGCCGAGAACACGCTCTCATAGCGTGCGCGTGCCGCAGCACCAAAGTCGTGCCAGGTGGACGGATCGGTGACGATCTTTGCCAGGGTCTTTGCGAGCGGCGTCGGCGACCCAGCCGGAACGACCCACCCCGTTGCGCCGTCGGTCACCACTTCTTTCAGGCCTCCAAGGTTCGTGACAAGCGCCGGCATGCCGTAAGACATCGCCTCGATCGCCACACGGCCAAGCGATTCAGGCATCTGCGAGGGCTGCGCCACCACGTCGGCCCAGCGGTAGAGGTCGCTCGGGTCGGTGACGAAGGGCTGCATACTGACCTGCTCGGAGAGGCCAGCCTCGGCGATGCGGGCGGCCAGCGCTGCCTCGCGCGCCGTGTCCTCGAAGGCGCTACCGACGATGCGCAGCTCGATCTTTTCACGCACGGCAGCAGGCAGGGAAGCCAGCGCCTCGACCAATACGTCCTGCCCCTTGATCCGACTGATCCGCCCGAGCATCAGCAGGCGTAGCGGACGCGAGCCGTCATAATCCTGCTGGTTCGGCAGCGTCGGCCCGGTGATCCCGTTGTAGACGACCCGTGACATGACCGAGGCCGGCATCGCGTAGGCGGCTTCCGTGGCGCGCGAGTTGAAGACCACGTTGGCCCCACTCCAACGGATCAGCCCCCGCAACACCGATAGCACCGCCCCCTCCGGTATCTCGTGGACATGCACGACGCTACGACCCGGCAGGAGCCGGGTGGCGAGAAGGTAGTCGGCCACCACCGTGGTGTTGATGTAGACGAGGTCGCTCGCACGGATCCGGCGCAAGGCCCGAGCCACCGCGAAGGGCAGCGCCATCATGCCGACCGTGGCAAGCCGGATTAGGTTTTTACGCCGGAGGATCCAAAGCGGTTCGATCATGATGTTGCAGTCGATCGCCTCCAGCGCCGCCAAGATCGGGCCTGAGCGTGGCAGCACCACGTCGATCTGTGCAGCCGGATAGGCCGCACGGATGGTCTGTACCGTTTCGACGAAGCACCGGTCTGAGCCGTAGAGCTCGAAGCCTTGATGTACGCAGGTGATCCGCTTTACTGTCACGCTCCCGGCAACGCTTGTCCGCCCCGGCCCGAAGACCGTGCCGATACGGGGATCATCGGCATTCGTTTCAGAAGATGAGACGAGTAGTGATTTATCGATCATGGGATGAAAAGTCCATAGATATATACAACCAATGGTTGTAATTAAGTAAAGCATTGCGTTTCTGTCTGCTCGCTACAACGGGATGAGGCATTTGAAAATACGAATTTATGATCGGATTTGCGTAAACACTGCTGATTCTTTGGATGCGGGGGATGCAGACCGCGCATGGAACTTCCGATAATTTTTCAGAGTGTCTTGCACGGTATCCGTCCGCCGTGGGGCTGACGTGTTGCCATTTGTTGCAAGCGCGCGATCGAGCCGGTTCGCAAACGCGGTTCTAGATCGGCGTCGAGTTGAGCTCTGACGAGGTCGCGATGAAACGGGCCACAGCGATGCTCGCCCGCGACGCGCTGTGCGCTCACGAAGTGGCCATGCCCGGCGGCTTCCGTCTCGTTCTCGCCTAAAACAGCGCGGAAATCCTGCCCTGTCCGCCGGCTGCGGCGTTAGAAACCGATTGCGACGGAGGCTTGCCGGTATCGATAGGGGTCAGGCCTTACCGCTCTGATCCTGCCGTCGTAGTCGAAATGGTCATGTGCCAATAAAACGATTGTTTTACCCACGATGAGGGACGGCAGCTATCGACCTTGTCAGCCGTGCCGACAGTTGTCGGCGCGCTCCGCAAGCAATCTTCCATCTGCCGTCGGGTCACATCTGTTCGGGGTGTTTAAGGATCCAATACGGTCAGCCGCCAAGCAATGTTCCTACGCAGATTGTGGAATTTGAATCTCAGGATGTTTCGTATAGTATGAACTGGAAGATTTTTACACGGCGCCGGTTTTAGAATTAGGATCGTGATTACGGTCCACTCGGCGTCCGTCAGATCATTTTATCGCATAGGCCCGAACGGCCATGCATCTGCCGCGTTGGCCTGGGGTCCACATTGCAGGTCCAGGTCAGGTTTCAGCGCCTTGTAGGGTTCGTTGCCACCTTAGCCGCTCAACCTCGCCACGGACCTTGATCGGTCAGGCACTTACACGCGGCTTGCCAAGGGGGGCACCGATGTCGATCGAGAAAAACAACCCGCGATTGTATTTTTTCAACGTGGTTGAGGCCGCGTTAATTGTTTCGCCGCCACTTGGAATCCGTCTTCACCGCGTCGTCGTGCCGTCACGCTCGGCACTCGGCTGGTGGCCGCTCGACCGCCGGACCGTCTCTTCGCGCCCTCGGATGGCCGCATGTCGCACGCCAGTTCCTGCCCGCCGCGAAGCCGCCTACTCGCGACGACCGCCTTGCTGCCGCTGATACTCGGCATGGCGGCGATGACGGTGCCGGTGGGTCCGGCGCACGCCGCCTGCGCGGCGACCACGACAGGTCTGGCCTGCGACGGGCCGGACGACGTGACTCTGGCGAGCTCGGTCGGCGGCTCTGGTGGCCTTTCGAAGGCTGGCACGGGCAGCGTCACGCTCTCGGCCGCTAATACTTATGCCGGCGGCACCAGCCTCACTGCCGGGACGCTGTCGACGACGGGGGCCGGGACGCTCGGTGTGCCCGACGCAGCGCTGGTGGTCTCGGGCGGACGACTCGACCTCGGCGGCACGACGCAAAACGTCGGATTGGTCCGGCTCACCGGCGGCACCATTGCCGACGGGACGCTGCGCGGCTCGGTCTACGACGTGCAATCCGGCAGTATTGATGCCGCGCTGACCGGACCCGGCCCGCTCGTGAAGTCCGGCGCTGGCACGGTGACGCTGTCGGGCGCCAACACTTACTCAGGCGGCACCCGCGTCGACGGCGGAACGCTGCAACTGACCTCGACTGGACGCCTCGGCGCTGCGGACGCCGCCCTCGTGGTCGGCGGCGGAACGCTCGACCTCGGCGGTACCAGCGCGAGCGCCGGCCCGGTGGTGCTCACCGCCGGTACCATCCGCAACGGCACCCTGCGCGGCACAATCTACGGGCTCCAGGCCGGTACCGTCGATGCGGTCTTGTCGGGGTCCGGCTCTCTAGCCAAAAGCGGCGATGGCACCGTGCTTCTCACCCAAGCGAACAACTATTCCGGCGCCACCACGGTCACCAACGGGATCCTGCGCTCCGGGATCGCCGGCGCTCTCCCCGCGGCCACGACACTGATCGTCGCCGGGGCTGGAAGCCTCGACCTCGCCGGCACCAACCAGAGCGTCGCCGCGCTCAACGGCGACGGCCGGGTTTCACTCGGCGGCGCCACCTTCACCGTGGGCTCGAATGGCGGCGATACCCTGTTCTCCGGCACCATCGACGGTACCGGCGCGCTGGTGAAGGCCGGCGCCGGGCGGCTCGATCTCTCCGGCAACAGCCCACTCGCCGGCAGCGTGACGGTGGCGGAGGGGCGCTTGCGGGTCGGCGGCAACCTCGGCGCGGCCGACGTTTCCGTCGCCTCTGGCGCGATCATCGAGGGAACCGGCACGCTCGGCGGCCTCAGCATCCGAGGTGGTGGCCGCGTGGCTCCCGGCTACGATGCGATTGGTACGCTGTTGGCCAACGGCAACGTCCTGTTCGAGGCAGCCTCGACCTACCAGGTGAAGGCGGACGCCGCCGGCCACAGCGACCGGATCGTGGCGGGCGGCATCGCGACGTTGCGCGGCGGTCTCGTCGACGTACAGGCGCAGGCCGGCACCTACCGCGCAAACACCACCTACACGATCCTCGACGCCGCGGGCGGCGTGCAGGGGCGGTTCGCCGGCGTGACCGCGAACTTCGCCTTCCTGACGCCGTCGCTGACTTATGCGGACGATGCCGTGCAGCTCCATCTGGCCCGCAACGACCTCGGCTTCGACACCGCCGGCGCGACCTTCAACGGCGTCGCCGCCGGACGACGCGCGCAATCGCTCGGCACCGGCAACGCCGTCTACGACGCGGTTGGCCCACTCTCCACCGCTCAGGCCCGACAGGCCTTCGACGCGCTTTCGGGCGAGGTCCACGCCAGCGCGGTTACCGCCCTCGTCGAGGCCGGCGGATTGGTGCGCGAGGCGATCCTCGACAGGATGCGCTGGGCAGACGGCGCCGGGCTCACCTGCACGCCGGCCGGTTCCGGCCTGCCGGCCGAGCGCGCGCCGGTCGCCAGGGTACCGCTGAACTCTGTGCCCGAATGCGGCACCGGCCTCGGACCCGGCAGCCTCGACCAGCGGGTCGTCGGCCTTTGGGGCCAGGGCTTCGGCAGCTTCGGCCGCACTGCCTCGGACGGCAACGCGGCCGCCCTCGGGCGCAACACCGCGGGCCTCGTTGTCGGCGGCGACGTGGCGGCGAGCGACATGATCCGCGTCGGCGCAGCAGCCGGCTACACCGACACCGCGCTCGACGTGCCGCTGCGACTGTCGCGTGGCAACGTCCAGACCGGGTTCGGGTCGGTCTATGCCGGGATCGGGCTGGGCGCGTTCGATCTAAGGATCGGTGGCCTCTACGGCGTCAGCGACACCGAGACCCGGCGCGACGTCGCCTTCGCCGGCTTCCGCGACAACACTCACGCCGCCTACGGCGGCAGCGTCGCGCAGGCGTTTGGGGAGGTCGGCTACCGCATGGATCTCGCCGGCCTAACGCTGGAGCCCTTCGTCGGCGGCGCAATGATCCGCGTCGGCCAGGACGCCTTCTCGGAATTGGGCGGCGCGGCGGCACTGGCCGGCGCGGCGCGCGACACCACCGTGACGACCGCCACGGCGGGCGTACGGGCAGAGGCGCGGATCGACGGCTTCATCGGCGGCTTGCCGATCCTGCTGCGCGGGCTCGTCGGCTATCGCGGCGCCTTCGGCGACGTGACGCCAACCGCACTTCTGGCCTTCAACACCGGTGGCGTCTCGGCGCTGACCCGCGGCGCGCCGGTCGATCGCAGCGCGGTGGTGATGGAGGCCGGTCTCAGCTGGGTCGTTCTGCCTACCATGACCGTCGGCCTATCCTATGCCGGGCAAGTCGGTAGCCGCGCGCAGGACCACGGGGCGAAGGGCAACGTTACCTACCGCTTCTGACGGCGCCACCATGCGACGAGGTCGGCACGAGTCGCCTCGATCCAGCGGGCGGACTTTTTAAGCGGCACCTTCAGATCGGACAAGTCCTGCGCCAGCAGCGCGAGGCCGAGCGAAAGCACCCACACGTTTACTGACAAGAGCCTCCCCATGGCTGGAACGCATAAGTCAGGGAAGACCACTTCTTTGGGGCAGGCGGGGGGGGGCGATCGAAATCCGAGTCTGCGTATTCTACGCAGTTGCATGGACCGATTTAATACAATCAGAAATAGCAATGATCGCACCTCACTGCTTTTTTGCTCAACCATGGGTCCGGCGGTGTGGATGTCGATCTGGTCCAGTTTCACTGTTGGTCCCGGCTATATGAACGATCTGAAAGAGCCTAACACAATGCTGAGATCACCCATCACGACACTCGATGGCTATCGCGGTCTCCTACCACGCGCTTGGACACGGGACGAGACCTGTGACGAAGCCTACGTCGACGCGCAGAACGACTTCCAGGCGGCCAAGGCCCGGGCCTTCGTCTTGCCGATCGTACAAGAAGCTCCGGTCCGGACCATCCTAGACGTAGGCTGCGGCATGGGTGGCATGGCGGTGGCTCTGGAAACGGAGGGCTACGAGAGCTACGGCATCGACCTGCCCGGGCTGACGCGCCGCTGGTCCTCGGCCGGCCGGAGTGCCGACCGGTTCTATTTGGTCGATCCGGACGCGTTCGAGCTCCCTTTCCTCGACGGCAGCATCGACTTCGCTTTCACCTTCGGCGCCATCGAGCACGTCGGCACGACCGACGGCCACGCCCACCGCCGTCCCGACTGGCACGCTGTCCGCCGGCAGTGGCTGCGGGAGATCTTCCGCGTCCTCTCGCCGGGTGGGCGGATGCTGATCGGCGGCCCCAACCGCGCCTTTCCGATCGACGTGGCCCACGGTCCCGACAGCCAGGCGACCTCCTGGGAGCGCTGGCTCGCGCGCCGGCTCGGCGCGACGGTTCACCGGACCTGGGGGGAAAATTTTCTCTGGGCATACCCGGACGTTCATCGCTACCTTGAGGGCCTGCCCTACGCGATGGAGGCTCGCAGCATCGGCGGGTTTCTCGACTTCTCGCGGGTTCCGGCCTTCGCGCGTACGGCGGCACGCGCCTACGTCAATCGGATGCCGCGCGCATTACTGAGTACGGGGTTCAACCCGTGGGTAATGGCGCTGGTTACTCGCCGCGCCGACATGTGAGCCGAGGTCCAGGCATGCCGCGTAGGTTCTTATAGCGCCTCTCAATCGGCCTTGGAGATTGCAAGTGACGGCGGCTTACGAAGTAGACAGCCGAAAGGTATTGCCTATCGGCTCCCGACGGCTACCAGATGTATGTGGTGGCCTTCACTCGGATCAGAATCAACGGCGGCTTTGGTGCTGAAGTTCCAGGTACCTACATCTAAAACCGCGCCCTGCAGCGATGATTGCTTAGATTGACCGTTCATTTGTACGAGAATATTTTGCTCATTACTATCTCTGGTGAGACCGAAGCGATCGGTGTGAAGGTCCGCATCGTCAATCACATTATGACAGCAATACTCCTCAAAACGAGCAAATATAAATAATTCGTTAAACAAGCAAAGGTCAGGGAGTTCCTGAAGGCTTCATTATGCTAATCTAGATGATCCTTCCGCGTATTCCCATTTGTGGGCAAGCGAATAGCGCCTTGTATATCAAACATAAGCCAAATCGTACTATCAGATAAGCTTACATTTTTCGAGGAATTAATTTTTTGCAATAGTGATATGGCCGCTTACTAGAAAGAAAACATAAATGTCAAGCAAATGGGTCTTAAGTTGGTCGCAGATGAGAGATGGTCTGAGAGCTGATAAAGAGCACTGGAAACGACGTGGGATATCTCTACCTCAACTTCACCGCGGTTACCATGCAATTGTTCTCTATCGCTTAGCTCGACTGGCCCACGAATGTGGTTTTAAATTTATTGGCTGGGGAATTTGGATATTTAATAATATTTGGACCAAGGCTGACTTACCACCATCGAGCAAAATCGGTCGTGGGCTATTTTTGCCTCACCCAATTGGAGTGGTTATCTCGGGAGCAATCGGCTGCAACGCATATATTGGAATGCAGGTGGGTGTTGGGGGCCTTTTAAAAGCGCCTGAAAGAGATATTGGAGGTGGGCCGGGATTGCCGGTGATTGGCAACAATGTTATCATCGAACCTCGTGTTCTGGTGCTTGGATTAGTGCAAATTTCAGACAATATAACTATAAATCCTGGGTCAATTATTCTTAATGACATCAATCAAAACAATCAGATTTGA